>JALEWA010000064.1 GCA_022788085.1 Lachnospiraceae bacterium | reverse complement strand
CTTTCGACAATCGTAGGCTTATTATTCGCTTATGTGGATGTATATGTAAAACTGCGTTTTAAGGTTGTAGAAAAGCTTTTTCAGGTCGTATCACTGCTTCCGGTCGTATCACCGCCATTTGTATTATCATTATCTACGATTATGCTCTTTGGCAGAAGCGGAATTATAACAAGGAGCATATTACATATTTATGATTCAAATGTATATGGCTTGAAGGGAATCGTTATTGTACAGACATTGACCTTCTTCCCGGTATGCTATCTTATGCTGAAGGGATTACTGAAAAATATTGATCCGTCGATTGAAGAGGCGGCAAGAGACATCGGAGCATCCAGATGGAAGGTATTTACTTCTGTAACATTACCTCTTTTGCTTCCGGGACTTGGTAATGCCTTTCTGGTTACCTTTATTGAGTCGGTTGCAGACTTTGCAAACCCCATGTTAATTGGTGGAGACTTTGATACCTTGGCTACCACGATTTATTTGCAGGTAACGGGTTCCTATGATTCGACGGGAGCAGCGGCCATGTCTGTTATCCTATTGTCACTGACGTTGATTTTATTCTTTATTCAGAAATATTACCTGGAGCAAAAGACAGCAGCAACCCTGACAGGAAAAGCTTCCAGAGAACGTATGCCGATTACGGACAGGAGTGTAATAGCGCCCCTTACAACGATATGTACTCTGATTGCCGCATTTGTTGTGTTAATGTACATTATGATTCCGTTTGGTGCATTATTTAAGCTATGGGGAAGAGATTACTCTTTGTCACTGAAGTGGTTTGAATACTTATTTAAATACAGTGGATGGAAGGCATTTAAGGATTCCTTCCTGCTATCCATTATTGCAGCACCGATTACGGCTTTGATGTCTATGGTGATTGCTTATCTTGTTGTTAAGAAGAAATTCAAATCAAAGGCATTTATTGAATTTACCTCCATGCTTGCCATGGCAGTACCCGGAACCGTATTGGGAATTGGATTTATCAGAGGTTATGCAAACGGTATTTTTCAGACAGGATTTCTAAAGGAAATCTATGGAACGGCAGTTATCCTGATTATTGTATTTATCGTCCGAAGCCTTCCTGTTGGTACAAGAAGCGGTATTTCGGCACTTAGACAGATAGATAAATCCATAGAAGAATCTGCTTATGACCTGGGTGCAGGAAGCGGTAAGGTATTTACAACGGTTACATTACCTTTGATTAAAGATTCCTTCTTTAGTGGTCTTGTTACCTCTTTTGTAAGAAGCATTACGGCAATCAGTGCCATTATTCTTCTGGTAACGCCACAGTTCTTACTGATAACCTGTCAAATCAATGAATTTGCAGAGAAGGGATACTATGGTGTTGCGTGTGCGTATGCAACTGTATTGATTGCAATTGTTTATGCATCTGTTCTACTGATGAATCTGTTCATCAGGTTTTTCGGAACCAGTAAAAAAGTGAAAGAGTAAGACAGGAGGAGTTTGGCTATGGTAAAAGAGAAAAAAGGAGTGCGATTAGAGCACATTTCAAAAATATATAAAGATCCCAAAACGGGAAAGGATTTCTATGCAGTAAAGGATGTTTCGCTGGATATTGAGCCGGGAACCTTTGTTACCCTGCTTGGACCATCCGGCTGTGGAAAAACGACCACACTTAGAATGATTGCAGGCTTTGAGAGCCCTGATGAGGGAGAAATCTACCTTGGAAATGAGGCAATTAATGAATTGACACCAAACAAAAGAGATACTGCAATGGTGTTCCAAAGCTATGCTTTATTTCCACATTACAATGTATTTGATAACGTAGCATACGGACTAAAGCTAAGGAAGCTGCCAAAGGAAGAAATACATAAAAAGGTTATGGATATGCTTGAGCTTGTAGAATTAAGCGGAATGGAAAACAGGTTGACGAATCAGCTTTCCGGTGGCCAGCAGCAGCGTGTAGCGCTTGCAAGAGCTCTTGTGGTAGAACCAAGTGTATTGCTGTTTGATGAGCCGCTAAGTAATCTTGATGCAAAGCTTCGTGTATCTATGAGAACAGAAATTAGAAAAATACAGCAAAAGGTTGGAATTACCGCAATCTATGTAACACACGATCAGGCAGAGGCTATGAGTATTTCCGATAAGATCATCATTATGAATGGTGGTGTTGTAGAACAGATGGGAACTCCACAGGAAACCTACTATTTCCCTAAGAGTGAATTCGTTGCAGATTTTATAGGTGAAGCCAATTTCCTCAAGGGAAAGGTGACAGGAACAGATGAAATCGAGATAAATGGCATCAAGATACAGACAAATACCGGAAAGCTTGAAACAGGAAGCGAATGTAAGCTTGTATTAAGACCCGAAGGGGCAACACTTGGAGAAAGTGGTATTATGCCTTGCGAAGTAGTATATTCCTGCTTTATGGGTTCTTACCAGAACTATCATGTTATGATAGGAGATTCTCTTGTCAAGCTGGAGGAATATAACCCTAAGAAAAAAAAGATCTATCGGGTGGGTGATAAAGCATATCTGAACTTTGATAGTGATACGGTATTTGCGCTATAGGAGTAGGGGGGGCAATATGCGATATGAAGGAAGTGATAAATTTTCTTGATGGATTTAGTACATCCGCAGTAGGAATCCGGTTAATCATTGCGACCTTGTTTGGTAGTCTGGTAGGCTGGGAAAGAGTGACCAAAAAGCATAACGCCGGTATTAAGACCTTCGCATTGGTAAGTCTTGGTTCAGCAGTTGCCACCATTTTAAATATTTATCTTGCAAGTATGGAAAACCAAAGTGCGGATATCAGCAGAATACCTGCAGGCGTTGTAAGCGGAATCGGTTTTCTGGGTGCAGGAATGATTCTTGTAACAGGAAGGAACCAGATAAAGGGTCTTACGACTGCGGCAAGCCTGTGGGTTACCTCTATCATGGGGATGGCAATTGGCGGTGGTTTTCTGGAGATGGGAACGATCTGCTTTGTCCTGATAATGATATCCAACCGGGTACTACAATATTTTAGCCAGAGGGTAGAAGAGCATAACCGTTATCTAAGTGTTTATCTGGAGGTTGAAAAGGTCAAGGGCGTTGTCAGACTTCGGAAATTCCTGACGGAATCCGGGTATTCCCTTCTCTCCATGAACAAGACAAAGGAGAAAACACTTCAGCCGTCTGATGTGGCAATTGCAGTAGAATTAGATTTAAAAGGTCAGGTTGGGCATCAGGTTGTCATAGAGAAATTGAATAATCTGGAATATGTCAATTATTTAGAAGAGATATAAAAAGATGACGAAAAGACAATTTATCATTTTATATGATATTTTGTCTTTTTTGCTGATTTTCATGTATAATGAAAAAAACAAAAAGAATATGGGAGAGATCATAGAATGAAAACAGACTGGAAGTATAAAGAACAACCCTTAAAAATCAATGATAAGTGGAATTCTGAACTCTTAAAGCAGCATAAATGGCTTTATTATCTATGCATCACAGAACAAAATGCAGTTAATGTGGAGCGGGTATCTGCCATGAAGGACATTACAGGAACAGAAACGCTGCAATATGTGCTGCGCTCCTTAGAGTTGTTAGAGCAGTGCAAGGATAAGTTAAGTGCATGGCAGTATGATGTCCTGGAAGCTGTTCTGCAATGGTCAGAGGTCGCAAAGGGGGGGCTGGAGCCGCAGAGAAAGATATGGCTGGAGCAGGGATTCCCACTTGCCATTCATAACCTTGCATCAGCAGAAATTTACAGGAAAGAGACAAAGGAGTCGGAAAAGGACAGAGAGCTGATCTATACTCTGATTCAGACACATGGAATCATTGGACAGAACATTCGTGGTGAGGTTTCGGTTTGCGAAAATAAGCCGCTTCTTGCGTTACGTGAAACGATAGAGGAGCAAGAGCTGCATACCTTATTGTATTATCTGAATTACTGCGTCATTGGAGGCGTAAGTCTGGAACTTTGGCAGAAAGTTGAGCAAAGAGTAGAAGGAATCATTACAGCTGTTCTTTCAGGGAAGCTTACAGAATATGCCCCGGAGGATAGAATCAGAGCTTTAAGTCCGGCATTTCGTGATATTACCAAGGAGCAGACCAGTTTTTTTGCAGAGAAGATTTTTCCTCATTTTGAGCTGTGGTATTTTGATTCCGCATTATCTGATTTTGCGCCGGAACAAATCATAGAGATTCTGACAAAAGTGTTGCAGACAGAAGGGGTAGAACAGGCATCCCATATGACCTTCAAGCCCTTGGCAGACTCCCTGTATTACGATTATGAGGGAAAGAAACACATCAATGTCTATAAAAAGCGCGTCATCGAAAAGTATCTCAAAAACGGGGCAACCGAGGATGTAAGACTGACGACGGAAATTCGAAACAATACCGTTTATGTAGATATCTGTTTTTCAAAGGTATGTGAGAAGCTCATTGATTTCTGCGTGGAGGCAGAGCGTTCCGGACTTCTTACCTATGAAAAGAGCATTACGGTTCTCTTTGATATGTTTGGCTTCCGTAAGGACGAATTTGACAGATTGAATAACGAAGATAAATACCTGCAGACCATGAATGATTCCAGTGAAAGCACAAAAGGAACGATTGCAGATTATGTGACAGGAAAGACAGTTGTTGATGTTGGTTCCGGTGGTGGTATCATGCTTGATTTGCTGGAGGAAAAATATTCTGACAAGAAGATTATCGGTACTGATATTTCTACCAATGTAATAGAAGCGCTTGATAAAAAGCGTCTGGCGGAAGGACATCACTGGCAGGTTGTAAAGCATAATTTTGTGGAAGGACATTTTAGTGAAAAAGTAGATACGGTTATCTTTTCTTCGATTCTGCATGAGGTGTATTCTTATACAGAAACAAAGAATGGCAGATTTGACATGGAAACGGTTCGTGTTGCATTGAAAAATGCCTATGATTCCTTAAATTCCGGTGGAAGAATTGTAATCAGGGATGGTATCAAGACACCGGCACAGAATAATCTGATGAAGGTAAGCTTTAAGACACCGGCAGGTCTTTCCTTCTTCCGGAATTATGCACAGGATTTCAAAGGACTACCTGATGTAAAGGAAAACAGGCCATATTGTGTGAATATGGAAGAATCGTATGCAGTTGGTGATGTGAACTTTATGAGAGAATTCCTTTATACCTATACATGGGGGAATGAATCTTACAGTCATGAGGTACAGGAGCAGTTTGGATACTTTACTCTGGAGGAATATAAAGCGTTTTTTGAGGAAATAGGGGCTAAGATTATCGTAGCAAGGGAATTTCTGGAACCCGGTTATGAGGAGCATTTATCAAGGCTGGTTTCCCTTAGTGATGCTAAGAGCGGAAAAGAAATACCATTTCCAAATTCCAACTGTATTGTAGTAGTGGAAAAAAGATAACGTTGATTCAAGCTACTATTTTAGTTTTCCATGTGATAAAATATCTATAATTAAGCGATAATGGAAAGGGCATAAGAAGTATGATATTTGAGAGCCATGCACATTATGATGATGATGCATTTGACGAAGATAGACAAGAGCTGTTATCCTCTTTGCAGGAAAATGGCATAGAATATGTAATCAATGTAGGAGCAAGCTTACAAAGTACTGCTTCCACAGTGGAATTGACGAAGCGTTATCCCTTTATCTATGGGGCAGCAGGAGTACATCCAAGTGAAACAGCAGAATTGAATGAGGAAAATTTCACATGGCTCGTGAAGCAGTGCAGTCAGCCTAAAATTGTTGCGGTTGGCGAAATAGGACTCGACTATTATTGGAAAGAGCCGGAAGAGGAAATCCAGAAAGTGTGGTTCGCAAGACAGCTTGAGCTTGCAAGAAGCATCAAAAAGCCGGTAATTATTCATTCCAGGGATGCGGCTAAGGACACTTTTGATATTATGTGTGCACACAAAGCAGAAGAAATAGGCGGTGTCGTGCATTGCTTTTCCTATAGTGCCGAAATGGCGCAGGAATATGTCAAAATGGGCTTTTATATCGGAATCGGAGGCGTCGTGACCTTCAAGAATGGTAAGAAAATGAAGGAGGTCGTAGAGGCAGTTCCATTAGACAGGATTCTGCTGGAAACAGATAGTCCCTACCTTGCACCGGAACCTAACCGTGGAAAAAGAAATTCTTCCCTGAACATACCATATATTGCAAAACAAATAGCAGTAATTAAGGATGTTTCCTATGAGGAAGTGGTAGAAGCGACAAATGCAAATGCAAAAAGGCTTTTTATGAATACATGTGAATAAAGAAAGGGAAAATATGGCAACACTAGGAAATCCAACCAATACAATAGCAATCCTGCAAAAATATGATTTCAATTTTCAGAAGAAATTTGGTCAGAACTTTTTGATTGATTCGAATATATTAGAGCATATTATTGATGCAGCAGAAATTACAAAGGATGACTGTGTTCTGGAGATTGGTCCCGGTATCGGAACCATGACACAATATCTCTGCGAGAACGCAAGAGAGGTTGTAGCGGTAGAAATAGACAAGAAGCTGATACCGATTCTGGAAAACGATACCCTGGCAGCATATGATAATATCACGATTATTAATGAAGATATTCTTAAGGTAGATATCAATCAAATCGTGCAGGAGAAAAATGCAGGAAAGCCGATTAAGGTTGTGGCTAATCTTCCTTATTACATTACGACTCCGATTATCATGGGTCTGTTCGAAAGCCATGTACCATTAGACAGCATAACCATTATGGTGCAGAAGGAGGTCGCAGACCGTATGCAGGTTGGACCGGGAACCAAGGATTATGGTGCGCTTTCCCTTGCCGTGCAGTATTATGCAAAGCCAAAGGTCATGCTTACCGTTCCGGCAGGCTGCTTTATGCCGCGACCAAATGTTGACAGTGCTGTCATAAAACTGACCAGATACCAGAACCCGCCGGTAAAGGCTTCAGATGAGCACTTCATGTTTGAGATCATCAGAGCCTCTTTTAACCAGAGAAGAAAGACTTTAGTCAATGGACTGGGCAATGCTTCTAATCTGAAGGTAACAAAAGAAGAGGTAACAAAAGCCCTGGAGCAGATGGGACTTCCGGCAACGATTCGAGGGGAGGCACTGACTTTAGTGCAGTTTGCACAATTATCGGATTTGTTGAGATAAAATAAAAACTAAGCAGTCTCTATATCTTGTAGCGTTGACATAAGAAAAGCGTTATGCTAAACTTTATTTTGTAGAGTAGTCTGAAAAATGCAATTATTTTGTAAATTTCAGACAGGGGTGTTGTTAAAGGGGAAATGGCTTACAGAGGTGATTTTACTTGGATAAATACGAATACAAGCTTCGTTCTGAAGAGATATTGAAGCTGATTGAAGAAGAAGAATATGTAGAGGCTGCAAAGATTGCAGATATGATTGACTGGAGAAGAGTAAAGAATATCTCCATGCTTCTTAGAGTAGCAGCGCTTTATAGAGTCAATAGACGGAATGAGGACAGCAGGGCAGTTTTGTTGCTCGCTTATGACCGTTATCCTACGAACCGTTCGGTTGTGTATTCCCTGTGTGAAGTATCCATTGAGTTAGATGACGTAGTAGCTGCAATTGAATATTACAAGGAATTCGTTAAGCTGGCACCACGTGATAATGGTGTCTATACGTTGCGTTATCGTATTCTGGAAGCACAGGAAGCTAATCTTGAAGAGAGAATCGGTGTGTTAGAGGAGCTAAAGAAGAGAGACTATCAGGAAGAGTGGGCTTATGAGCTTGCGTATCTGTATCACAGGGTAGGACTCGGAACGAAGTGCGTTGAGGAATGTGATGACCTGATTCTATGGTTTGGGGATGGTCCATATGTAACAAAGGCAATGGAGCTTAAGATGCTTCATGCACCATTAACGCCCATTCAACAGAAGAAATATGATATGGCACAGCGTCAGCTTCAGGGAGAAGCGATAGAAGAAGAACAGCCGTATTATGAAGATGAGAATCAGGAATCAGATGGTACAAACGAGACATATGCAGATGAGACCTATCCGCAGGAAGGTTATACGGAAGAAAATACATATGTAAATGAGCAGCAAGAGTACACAGATGAGTCCCAGTACGTATATGCAGATGATGAAAATAATGAATATACATATTATGAAGGAAGTCAATATGCTGATGAGCCGGAACAGGAACAGAGCTATGTAGGAAGTGCTTATACAGGCGAGGATACCTATGCTGGAGAAGAAGCTTCCTATACAGAAGAGAATCCTGTTGAAGAAGAGGCAGTTCAGAAACAGAATACAGGCTCTCTTGATATGAGCCAATACAATACCATTAATCTGCAAAAGGTAGTTGCAGAAAGTATGCGCGAGCTGTTTCCTGATGATGAGGATGTCTTTTCACAGGAATGGACAGAGGTGCCTGGTGAGGATGCAGTTACCATAGAGGCACAAGGGACAGAAGAGGCAGAAACGGATGTGTCAGAAGCTTCTATAATAGATGATGCGGTACCGGTTCCGGTACCAGTCAGAAATACCAATACCGGACGTATTGCGGAGATGGTGACAGGGGTATCCGAAGTTGCACCGGAGCCGAATACAGGAGCAATCAGCAGGGTATTCCTTCCGGGAAATGATGCGCATGTCATGAGACAGGATGCAGATATGGAAGAAATCCGTACTGTGACAGAAGAAGATGTGAAGGAAGAACAGGATAGAATCGAAGAAAAGCAGGAAAATGTGTATGGAGATCAACAGACTGCTTTTGCTGACGGAATAGTGCCGGAAGAACAGCCGGAATTCACTCCGATGACAGGTCAGATGAATCTGGATGAAGTGCTCGGGGAATGGGAGCGCATGAAAAAGGAGATGGAGGAAAAGCAAAAGGAAGAGGTTAAGCAGAAGGTACTGCGTCAGACTGGTAAGATTTTTCAGGATTTCGACGAGGCTGTAAAGACCGGGATTCTTGCAGAACTTGGTGATGAAGAGACTCCTGTCAGAACAGAAACCTTCCTTGAAGATGATGAGACAGAAGAGCTTGAAGAGGCAATATCTCCATTGGAAGAAGCTGTTGCAAAGGAACTGGGCGGAAGAACCGTTGATATCCCACAAGAGGAATTAGAAGAAGCTTTGCAGTCTGTAGATCAGGAGGAAGAAGCCGTTTCTGAAGAAGAGGAAATAGAAGAACTTCAAGAAATAGAAGAAACAGATTCTGAGGCAGTCGAAGAAGAGTATATGGCAGATGATGCGGAAGTCGAAGAGTGCTTTGAAGATCAGGAAGAAGATACCGTAGCTGAGGAAGAGCCGTATGCAGATGACAGCTATGACGAAGCGGAAGAGGTCGAAGAATATGCGGAGGCTGAAGAAGCTATAGAAGAAGAGGCAGAAGCAGCCGATGTACTGAAAACTCAGGAAATCAGCATGAATACTGAGGAAATCAGCAGCCTTCCGGATAAGATTATTGAAGCAACCAAGAAAGAGACAAAAGCAGCAAAGCGGGAAGAAATCCGGGAGTTTACTCCGGAAGAAAAGGAGCTCTTTGAGAACTTCTCTGTTACCAAGAAGATTCGAAAGCAGATTCTTCATGCATTGGATAATATGAGTCTTGCCGCTTATACAGGTAATGTACTGATTACAGGAGAGCCCGGACTTGGTACGGTTCGGCTTGCGAAGAATCTGATTCGTGAATATCAGGCGATGGATGCAAACTTTTTAGGAAAGGTTGCCAAGATTACCGGAGAAAAGCTTAACCTTCGTGATTTGAAGGAAGTATTTAATAAACTTAAAAATGGTGCTATCATTATAGAGAAAGCCAACGGTCTGACAGAAGAGACATTGTATCAGCTTGCAGGACTTCTGAATCAGGAAGAGCTTGGTATCATTGTCATTATGGAGGATACCAGAAAAGAGATTACAAAGCTTTTAGAGAAGCAGGCAATGATAGCTGATTATTTCAATATCAGAATTGATTTAATGGAAATGGATAATAATGCGCTTGTAGCTTATGCCAAGAATTATGCGCAGGCACTGGAGTATTCCATTGACGAATTGGGAACACTTGCCCTTTACACAAGGATAGCCAACAGCCAAAGTGGCAACCATGTGGTTACGAAAGACGAGGTACGTGAAATCGTAGATGAGGCAATTTATAAATCCAGAAAATTCAAAATTAAGAATTTCGTAGATGTTCTGTTCTCCAAGAGATATGATAGTGAAGACATGATTGTGTTAAAGGAGAGGGACTTCATCTAACGGGAAGGTGAGGTTATTAATATGAGTACAGAAGGTACAGTTTTTATTTCAGATGTAGACCAGTATGTGTTTGGACAAGGGACACATTATGAAATCTATAAAAAGCTTGGTGCACACCTATGCAGGAAGGATGGTAAGGATGGTGTATTCTTTGCTGTCTGGGCACCAAATGCACATGAAGTTTATGTAATTGGTGAATTTAATGGTTGGAACGAAGGTGCCAACAAGATGCAGAGAATCGGAGAAGGCGGTATTCATACAGCTTTCATTGAGAATGCTGTAGAAGGTCAGATGTATAAGTATGTTATTGTACTTAGGGATGGCAGGAGATTGTATAAGGCAGATCCCTATGCAAATTATGCAGAGGTAAGACCGGGAACGGCTTCCAGGATTTATGATCTGAATCATTTTCAATGGAACGATTCCAAGTGGATGACAGCCAGAGAGAAGAAAAATATGTATGAAGAACCACTCTCTGTTTATGAGTGTCATATTGGTTCCTGGATGAAGCATCCGGATGGAACAGAGGATGGTTTTTATTCCTATCGGCAGTTTGCAGACCGTTTTGTAGAGTATATAAAGGATATGCCATATACTCATGTGGAATTAATGGGAATTGCGGAGTATCCGTTTGATGGTTCCTGGGGATATCAGGTAACAGGCTACTATGCACCTACCTCACGTTACGGTACGCCTGATGATTTTCGGTATATGATTGATTTATTCCACAAGAATAACATTGGTGTCATTCTTGACTGGGTTCCGGCTCATTTTCCAAGAGATGCACATGGCTTATGTGAGTTTGATGGAACCTGCCTTTATGAGCATCCTGACAAGAGATTGGGCGAGCATCCTGATTGGGGTACTAAGATCTTTAATTACAGCAAAAATGAGGTTCGTAACTTCCTGATTGCAAATGCGTTATTCTGGATTCGGGAATTCCATATTGATGGATTACGTGTAGACGCTGTTGCCTCTATGCTGTATCTTGATTATGGTAAGCGTGATGGAGAATGGGTTGCCAATAAATATGGCGGAAAAGAGAACCTTGATGCGATTGAGTTCTTCAAGCATCTTAATTCTGTCATTCATGGTTCTTATCCGGGCGTTATGACGATTGCAGAGGAATCAACAGCGTGGCCAAAGGTAACAGGTAAGCCTGAAGACGGTGGACTTGGTTTTTCTTTCAAATGGAATATGGGCTGGATGCATGATTTCTGCGAATATATGAAGCTTGATCCACTATTCCGTAAGGATAATCATTATAAAATGACCTTTGCTATGAGCTATAACAGCAGTGAGAAGTATATCCTGCCGTTGTCACATGATGAGGTTGTACATTTAAAATGCTCCATGGTAAATAAGATGCCGGGATATCCTGTTGATAAGTATGCAAACCTTCGAGTTGGCTATACCTATATGTTTGGACATGAAGGCAAGAAGCTGTTATTTATGGGACAGGATTTTGCACAGGAAAGAGAATGGAGTGAAGCCAGAGAGCTTGACTGGTACCTTTTAGGTGAACCATTGAATAAAGGTATGCATGATTATGTTGGAGAACTGCTAAAGGCATACCGTAAATATCCTTGTCTGTACGAGATTGATGATGACTGGCTTGGCTTTGAATGGATGAATGCCGATGATAAAGACAGAAGCATTTACAGTTTTGTGCGTAGAAGCAGAGATGGCAAGCAGCATATGCTCTTTGTCCTGAATATGACACCGGTAGAATATCCAAAGTACAGAGTTGGTGTTCCGATGAATACAAAATATAAGCTGTTTCTGAATTCGGATGATAAGCGTTTTGGCGGAAACGGCCATAAGATTCCAAAGGAACTTAAGGCAAGAAAGGGCGAGTGTGATGGTCGCAAGCAGTATATTACTTTTGCATTACCACCGTTGACAGCAGCAGTATTTTTATTTTAAATAATGAAATCAAAATAGAGCCGATAATCTGTGTTCAAATTAGAACTGGATTATCGGTTTTTTAATTTCAGTTTTCCTCTTAAGTTTTCAGTTTATTTTGCCGAGATAAAAAGTGTACGGAGGATGATTGGAATGAACATTACATTAGATTCACAATACTCCGCCTCCAATGTGACAGGAAATGACAATCCTATTTATACAACCGCATATAGAACCGCTGAAAGCACAAAGGTGTGGGGAAGCGGATACGCATTAGACATTACAGATAAAGTTATGGATGACAAGGCATACCAGGGTCAAGGAATGACCGCAGAGGATATTATGCAACAGGCACAGGATACGAATGTGCACGCCCAAAAGGACTTTATGATTGTAATGTCTAATTCTGTTTCAGGGGAGGATTTGGAGAAGCTCAAAGAAGATGGTTTCGAACCCGGAAGCACAGACGTAGAGACTTACGTCAGCATGGTTGATAAGATTAAAGTTACTCTGGCAAAGGCAGGCGTAGAAATAGCAGGCTACACAGATGATATTGATGTAGCTACCATAGAAGAAATCGCAGGAAAAAGCATCAATGCAAATGAGCTGATGGCAAAGTTGCAGAAGGCAGATATTCCTGTTACCAAAGAGAATATGGAGGGACTATCCAAGGCTGTAGACGAGGCGTTATCCTTGAACGGATTAACAGAGGATATGCTTAAATATATGATTTTGAATCAGAAAGCGCCAACCATTGAGAATCTGTATAAGGCACAGTTTTCAAGTGCAAATACTTTAATGCAGGGCAAGGGCTACTATAGCGATATGGTAGGCAGTGGTGCAGGCTATTATGCAAAGAAAGCAGATACAATTCATTGGGATAGCATCAGGAGCCAGATAGATGGAGTCATCAAGCAGTCAGGACTTGAGAATAATGAAGAAACAACAGATTGTGCAAAGTGGCTGGTGGAATCAGGAATTGAAATGAACAGCAAGAACCTGAATCTGTTATCACAACTAAAAAGCTTATCTTTTCCCATGCAGGAGGAAGAGACAATAGATACCGTGATTACGGCAATGGGAAATGGAAAAAGCGCAGAAAAGGCATTGCTTACAGGTGAGATATCCATTGCAAAGCAGGCTTGCCAATATGTAGAAGAAGTGGCAGAGATTTCAGACGAAGCAATTCATGAGGTAATAGAAGCAGGACAGACCATGAACCTGAAAAATCTGACAGCAGCACAAAAGGCGTTAGAGGGTAATGAACAAAAACTGACAACTGTGTCAGGTGAAAATGTTTCCCTTCGTGAGATAGAGGCAAGACGACAGCTGGAAGAAATTCGTTTAATGATGACAGAGGAAGCCAACAGAAAGCTGATGCGAAGCGGCTTCTCCATAGATACTACAGAGCTTTCCAAACTCGTAGATGCTCTAAAGGAAACAGAAAGCTCCATGAAAGCGGCACTTTTCCAAGGGGAAGATGTAGTAGAAAATGACAGTCGTGCTGCCATTTATGAGGAAACGGTTTCTATTACAAAGTCACTTCCATCTATGCCGGCAGCTGTTCTTGGAAAGCTTGTTGTAAGCGAAGAACCATTTACTCTTCGCCATTTACAGCAAGAGGGAACAGCACTGCAAAAGCAGTATCAGGAAGCGGAAAAGACTTATGAAGCTTTGATGACAGCGCCAAGAAAGGATCTTGGAGACAATATTCAGAAAGCATTTCGTAATGTGGATGATATCTTAGAGGATATGAAGCTTGAAGTAAATGACAGTAATCGAAGAGCAGTCAGAATCCTTGGATATAACAATATGGAGATTACGAAGGAGAATATAGAGGCAGTAAAGGAAGCCGATAGTCAGGTAAATGGTATCATGCGTAGAATGACTCCGGCAACGACGCTTCAAATGATTCGTGAACAAAAGAATCCTCTCGAAATGAGTATGGAAGAACTGGATTCCTATCTCAATGATCAGGATAAGGATTTGGGTAAGGATACAGAGAAGTTTTCAAAATTCCTCCAAAAGCTTGACAGGGCAGGAAGTATTTCCGAAGAGGAAAGAGATGCTTACATTGGAATCTATCGTATGTTCCGCCAGATAGAGAAGACGGACGGGGCAGTGATCGGAAGTCTGGTAGCAAGCGGTGCAGAGATGAATTTTAAGAATCTTCTTTCTGCAGTAAGAATCGGAAAAGATAAAAATATGGATATCCGTATTGATGCAGAATATGGAAGCTTAGAGCAGCTCCTACAGAAGAATACCATGATTGATACACAGATTATGGCAGGCTTTTCGGAAGATAAACAGGATATGGACAGTGCCTCACAGGAAGAAAAAGAAAAGTATTATGCGAGATTGTCCGGTGAGATTAAGGAGGAACTTGCAGAGCATACCAATATGGATAAGCTGCAGGATACAAAGCTAAATGAAACCACAACAATCGAACAGTTTGCACAGGTTTTAAAGGATGTGCAGGAAGAAGTCGGTGAAACAAAAGTCCAAAGGCTTCATTCATTTCAGGAGTCCATGCAATCGGTACAGGAGGTAGAGGAAGCAGTCATTCAGTCCTTAATTGATTATGAACAGCCTGTCAGTGTTGATAATATTCAGGCAGCTTCCATGCTGATTATGCAGCGGGGTGAGCTCTATAAGCAGATATTTGGCAGAAGTGGTGCAGCAAGCACCAAAAATGATACTTCCGCTAAAGATGCTTTTGAATCGGTTGGAAATGCCGGACAAGAGCCGGAAAGTGCTGTAGATACCTTAGCATTAGCTGCTGATAAAGCAATCGAAGGTCTTACGGATGAAAGAAAAGCAAAACAGTCATACCAGGAGTTGGTAGCAGAAGCTTCTAAGGCAGTGGAAGAAATGATTTATGGGCAGGGAACCTCTCGCATTGATATCAAGGCAGCAAAGGCACTTTGTAAGGGTCTTTCTCTTGCGGGTAAATTTGCACAGGAAGAAAATTATGAGCTTCCTGTAAATATCAAGGGTGAGCTTACCTCTGTGAATCTTAAGATTTATCATAATCAGTCAAAAACCGGCAAGGTAGCAATTACTTTTGATACTGATTCTCTTGGCAAGGTAGCAGCCGAATTTGATGTTACCGAGAATAAAATATCAGGTATGGTTGCCTTTGAAAATAAGACCAATCAACAGGATATGGAGCAGATCAAAGCATCTTTGGAAGAAGAATTTACAAAGGCACAACAGGAGACAGGAACCAAAAAACAAGTATTTTTCAGTCTTGCACAGACAAAAAATCTTGACTTAAATCGGTTTGGACAGGATCGGGAACTTCCTGAGGACGAAGAGAGGCTTTCGACGAAAGAGCTGTATCAGACAGCAAAAGCCTTCTTAACCGCATTGAAGAGTCTTGAATAGTGGCAGAATAAGCAGAAAAGAGGTAGAACATGAGAATTAATTACAATATTTCATCGATTATTGCAAGAAATGCTTTGAATAATAATGATACTCGGTTATCAAATTCTATTCAGAGACTTTCCAGCGGTTTAAAGATTAACAGTGCAGCAGATGATGCAGCAGGACTTGCGATATCCTTAAAAATGAATGCGCAGATCAAGAGCTTAGAGCAGGCAAACAGAAATGCCAATGATGGAATCTCTGTAGTAAATACCGCAGATGGTGCGATGTCAGAAATGCATTCCATTTTACAAAGAATGAATGAACTTGCCATCCAGTCTGCAAATGGTACAAATGCTGATAGTGACAGGGCGCAGATCCAGCTTGAAATTGACCAGCTTGTTGACGAACTTGACCGTATTGCAGAAACGACACAATTCAATGCACAAAATCTTCTGGACGGAAGCTTTGCTTATAAAGGCTATACGAATACAGAAAACATCAAGGTAATGTCCTACAGCGATGGTGTTTCCAGCGGTACCTATTCAATCAAGGAGTTAAAATATTACCATTATGAGGATACGATTAAGGATCATAGTGCATATATTGATAAGAGTCCTGAGGGTGAGACAACACATGAAGACAGATATGCTGCTGCAAGTGCAGATATGATTAAAGATGCTCTTGTAACAGAGGATGAAATCGTAGCCGGAGCAGGAATGAAGGGCTTCCCGGATGGAGCGAAGGTTATCTTAGAGGATGAGAACATTGTCATTAAGGCGGAGAACGACTTTGAAGTAAAGCTTACCTTAAATAACAGAAAGGCAATTGACGCAAGTGGTGTAACCACAACTTCTACGGCAACTTATCTTACAACAGACTGTTATAAGAATATTACGGTAACGAATCAGGAAGGTAACGTTAAGTATAATGTCAGCGAATTAAATATCATAAAGGATTGGGGAACCAACAAAGCTATGACGGGTACTCCTGTGTCAACCTCTATTCATACAGGATCCACCGAAGAAGGCTTAAGACATCTTACTGAAGATTTTGCTGATTATTTTAAGAGTGTTGATCCTGACAACGAATATTCTGTTACAAGCTGTACAGTCAATGAAACAACAGGTGAGATTACCATTGGGTATAAGAATGTGGATGATCTTGCAGATGCATCCATACTAGAGAAAAATTATACTTTTAAGCTTTATCAGGAAGGGAATAAGAACCCGAATGGAACGATCGCACAAACAAAACTTACGGATTACCTTTATACCCATACAGATACCGTAAAGACAGAGTATACCGTAGGCGATTTGGCAGATGATACCCAGAATATTAACTTAAATCTTACAGGTATCGGGCCTATGAGACTTCAGGTCGGTGCCAATGAAGGACAAGTCATTCAGATTGAAATTCCGGCTTTGCAGACGGTATACCTTGGAGTGGATGATCTTGATATTTCAACGGAAGAGAAGGCAACAGAAGCCATTGATATTATTGGAGATGCCATTAATCAGTTGTCCAGTATCCGTTCTAAGATTGGTGCTTATTGCAACCGAATTGAGCATACTATCACAAATCTTGATACAACAGAAGAGAATATGACAGCAGCATATTCCCGTATTATGGATGTTGATATGGCAACGGAAATGACAGAGTATTCTACAGTACAGGTATTAGTTGAGTCTTCAACAGCCATGTTAGCGCAGGCAAATGAAAGACCACAGTCTGTATTGCAGCTGCTTCAATAGGGGGATAAATTATGACCACAGAGAAAAAGCAAACCTTTACCAGAAGGATTACACAGGCAAACAGGTCACAGCTTGTTGTTATTGTGTATGAAATGCTTCTGGTGTATTTAGAAGATGCCATGAATGCATACGAAGAGGATAAGAAAGAGGATTTCAGGGAGAATCTTCGTATGGCAAGGGAATGCATCGGGCAGATGCGTACCAGCCTGAATTTTGACTATAATATTTCCAGAAATCTTTTTGCTATTTACTGCTTTGCAGACAGAGAGATTGCAAAGGACATGTATAGCCTGAAAAAAGAAAACCTTGACGTAATCAAAATGATTTTTACCAAGCTGCATGATGCCTATTATGTGGTAAGCACAAAGGATGAATCCGGTCCGTTAATGGATAATATTCAAACTGTTTATGCAGGTCTGACTTATTCCAAGTCAGATTTAAATGAAGATTTCATGAATTATGATATAAAGAGAGGTTACCTGGCATAACAGACGTATCGTTATCATCAGGCTGTTCTATAAAGAGCTGCATCCGCCTTGCCTGTTCAAGCAGAAAGCGGTAACGTTTCAGGGCAGAATTTACCTCATAGATATAGCAGTCGATTAAGTCAGGGTCAGTAACGTTGTCAAAGCCACAGTATGCTACTTCAAGAGCATGCTGTGTTTTTGCGATATCAGCAAGTAAAAGCTCTCTTGCAGTTAATGGGACATCTTCTTTTTCCGGTTTTGTAAGCTTTTTTAGACTAAAATATGTTTTCATAAAGACATTTGCGCCTTTCCTAAAATGGTATTATTTACACAAGGATGATACTTAAAGTATAGGCACGAATGTCTTTCTTTATGCCAGATTTTAAAATAATCTTAAAATATCAGCAATAATACTGGACAAACAAAAAAGCCATGCTATAATCAAAAACTATCACAGCAATTACTGTTCTTTACCAATTCGGTATTTTTCCCAAAACGTTTATGGAATAGGTACAAATGCCTGTAACCTAAGGTGTGCAGGTTTACTCATGGAAGGAAAGAAAGGAAACTTTTGTTATGAAAATTCTCATATGTGTATTACTGATAGCCACTTTTGTGGATATCTTTAGCTATCGGATTCCAAATCTGTGGATAGGAGTCGGAATGACAGCAGGGCTTGTACAGATGGCATTGCAGGGTGGAATACCATCGCTTTTACAGTCACTGTTTCAAATGATCATTATTTTTGCTGCATTTTATCCTTTTTATCTGATGAAGGGACTAGGCGCAGGTGACGTGAAAGTTTTTATGATGCTTGCCTGCTTTATACAGGGAACGACACTTCTTCATTGTCTGTTGACAGCTATGTTACTTGCAGGTGTATGGGCTGTCGGGAAGATGGTTTTCTATCAGGAGAGCAGAGAAAGACTCCGGTATCTTGGAAGATATTGCAGAAAGGCAGTATTGACAGGAGCTTTGGATGATTATGTGGTAGACAGAAAGGAAAAGAGAAGCATCATTCGCCTGTCCGTTCCGGTGCTATGTAGTGTAATGCTGCTTTATGGAGGATTATATTCATGAAAAAGCAGTTGGCAATCTGTGATGGAGATGAGCAGTACCGGCAGATGATGCAGGCGTATCTGATCAAACGACTGGAAGGGTTTGAAATCTTAACCTTTAAAGATTTGCAGCAGGCAGCTGAATACAGTAGAAAACAAGCCTTTGCGATAGTACTTGTAAGTGAAGCGTTGTATAGCGAGGACTTGCAAGGCATACAGGCAATACATATCTATGTACTGCGGGAGGATGGGACAGGAGATGTTACAAAACATCCTTACATTGAGAAATATCAGTCCATGGAGCAGCTGATAAGCAGCATTTTTATGGACTATTCCGAGGAAGCTTTTGATTTGCAGCGAAATATGAGAAAAACAGATAAGATAAGATATCATGTATTTTATTCCCCCATTCGTAAGGAAGAACAGACAAAAGCAGCATTGGCACTTGGACAGGTTCTTGCAGAGAAAAACAAAAAGGTGCTGTATCTGAACTTACAGGCATTTGCAGGTTGGGAGGATTCATTACGGACCGGCTTTTTTGCTGACATCACAGATTTACTCTATTTTGCACGAAGGAAGGATAATAATCTTAAGTTTCGATTTCAAAGCATGAAACAGACTTTAAGTGGGGTGGATTATATGGCTCCTGCAGAGGATTATATGGATTTGCTGCTGGTGACGGAAAATGAATGGATTTCCTTTTTCGAGAAGCTTTCGGAAATAGATGAATACAGTGATTTTATATTGGATTTATCGGAAGCATGCCAAGGGTTGTATCGGCTTTTAGAAAAAAGTGACTATATCTATAGTATGCAGGCAGCGACAGATACCCAAAGAAATTCCATAAATCAATATAAAAGACTTCTTGAGAAGCGTGAGCTATCTTCTATTCTAGAAAAGACAAGCTGGTTGGAGCTGCCAAGGGAATACTTCGAAAGGGCAGTTAACATGGAAAGGCTTTACTCAACGCAGATTGGAGAATATATGAAAGGGTTGATGCTGGAAAATGGTAACCGACAGATTAGAAAAATGTAAACAGGAAATGACAGAGCAGCTGCGGGAACAAATTGATTTCACCAGAGAGGTATCGGATGAAGAGATACAG
>JALEWA010000144.1 GCA_022788085.1 Lachnospiraceae bacterium | reverse complement strand
TTTGTTATCCTTGCCTTTGTAAATATAAAGGCAAGTGTGGTACTTCTTGTCTGTGTACCGTTGATTCCTATATCCATTGTAGCTGTACAGAAGTTTGCAAAGAAGTTGCTACATAAATACTGGGGAATCTATACAGAACTTGGAGATTCTTTTCTGGAAAATCTGCAGGGATTAACTACCTTGAAGATATATCAGGCAGATGCGGACAAGGCGGTAGAAATGGATGAAGAATCCCAGAGATTTCGTAAAATCACAATGAAGGTGCTGACTATGCAGCTTAATTCTACCAGTGTGATGGACATCATAGCTTATGGCGGAGCCGCTGTTGGTATGATTGTGACACTTTCTGAATTTGCCAAAGGAAATGTCGGCCTTGGCGGAGCCTTGATGATTATTTTGCTGGCTTCGGAGTTTTTTATCCCTCTGAGACTTCTTGGCTCTTTCTTCCATATTGCGATGAACGGTATGGCTGCCAGTGATAAAATTTTTGCACTGCTGGATTTACCGGAACCGGAAGAAAGAAAAGTGGAACTTGAAAATAAGGAAATTTCCATTCAGTTAAAAGAAGTACAGTTTTCCTATGAAGAGAACAGAGAGATTCTAAATAACGTGTCCATGGACTTTGCAGCGGGGAGCTTTACCTCTCTTGTAGGAACCTCCGGATGCGGAAAGAGTACGATAGCAGGTATCTTGATGGGAAGAAATAAAGGATATCAAGGCAGTATCACGATACAAAGCAAAGAACTGCGCGATATTTCCGGAAAAAGCCTGATGAATCACATTACTCTTGTAAGTCATAACAGCTATTTATTTAAAGGAACCGTAAGGGATAACCTGAAAATGGGAAAGTCAGATGCAACTGATAAAGAAATGCTTGTTGCATTGGAAAAGGTAAATCTTTTGGGATTTTTGCAGGCACAGCAAGGTCTGGACACTGTAGTTGTGGAAAAGGGAAGCAATTTCTCCGGTGGTCAGTGTCAGAGACTTGCACTGGCAAGAGCGCTTCTTCATGATACACCTGTTTATATCTTTGATGAGGCAACTTCCAACATTGATATGGAAAGTGAAGAAATGATCATGGAAGTAATCAGGGAACTGGCAAAGACAAAGACCATCCTTTTGATTTCTCACAGATTGGCAAACGTAGTGGAATCTGATCGTATTTATATGTTGGAAAACGGCGGAGTAGCTCAGGTGGGAACTCACAAGGAGCTGATGGTAGAGGAAGGTCCTTACAGCAGATTGTATCGTTATCAGAGCGAACTGGAAGCATACGGAAAGGTGGTGGAGTAATCATGGAACAGCAAAATAAAAATAGAAGAAAAGGAATTAACATTATGGGGCAGCTGATTGGGCTGGTGAAACCACTGCTTCCGATTATGTTCCTTGCTATTTTACTGGGTGTTTTGGGATATCTGTGTGCGATTTTCCTGACTATCCTTGCCGGATACGGTGTATTGCATAGCCTTTTTGCAACGTCAGGATTTTGTACACCGGGAATGCTGGCAGCAGTACTGATTATTCTTGCAGTGTTGCGCGGTATCCTGCATTACGGTGAACAGTACTGTAATCATTTTATTGCATTTAAGCTTCTGGCTATTATCCGGCATAAGGTGTTTGCTGTATTAAGAAAGCTATGTCCGGCAAAGCTGGAAGGCAGAGATAAAGGTAATCTTATTTCCATTATTACCTCGGATATTGAGCTTTTGGAGGTATTTTATGCGCATACGATTTCTCCGATTGCGATTGCTGTTTTGACTTCTCTGGGGATGGTTTGTTTTATCGGCTCCCAATATCTTCTGGCGGGTGTCATTGCGCTTTTGGGATATGTGACGGTCGGTGCGGTGATTCCTTTGTGGAATGGAAAGAAAGGAGCAGAGCAAGGCATGGAATTTCGCAATGCCTTTGGCGAGCTGAACAGCTTTATTCTGGATTCCCTGAGAGGGCTGGACGAGACCATACAGTATAACAAAGGGGAAGAACGGATGGCACAAATAGATGAGCGCTCCCAAAAGCTTGGTCAGATGCAGAAAAAGCTGAACAGACATGAGGCTGACCAGAGTTCTTTGACCAATATGGCAATCCTGTTATTTTCCTTTGGCATGCTGCTTTTCATGCTCTGGAATTACCAAAACGGTAAGGTATCATATGATAATGTACTGATTGCAACGATTGCGATGATGCGTTCCTTTGGCTCGGTGGTAGCTTTGTCTAATTTGTCCAATAATTTGAATCAGACTTTGGCAAGCGGCGAGCGTGTACTTTCTTTGTTGGAGGAAGTGCCTCAAATAGACGAAGTGAGTGGAAAAGAAAAAACAGAATTTGCCGGTGCTGCGGCACAACAGATAGATTTTTCTTATGAAGAAGAACAGATCTTGAAAGCGTATTCTATTGATATTCCAAAAGGAAAGGTCGTGGGGATTCACGGCGTCAGCGGTTCCGGTAAATCAACTCTCTTAAAGCTTTTCATGCGGTTCTGGGATGTGGACAGGGGCAGTGTGCAGATTTCCGGTAAGGATATCAAGGAAATCAATACAAAGGATCTAAGAGATATGGAATCCTATGTGACACAGGAAACCTATTTGTTTCATGATTCCATTGCAAATAACATTGCAGTAGGTAAGTCGGGGGCTTCCCGTGAGGAGATTATGGAAGCCGCGAAAAAGGCTTCTATTCATGACTTTATTATGACTCTTCCACAAGGATATGATACCAAAGTAGGAGAACTTGGGGATACCTTGTCCGGCGGAGAAAAGCAGCGAATAGGAATTGCAAGGGCATTTTTGCAAGATGCACCATTTCTGTTACTGGATGAGCCTACCAGCAATCTTGATTCCCTGAATGAAGGAATTATCTTAAAATCACTAAAGGAATCCTGCAAGAATACGACAGCGGTTCTGGTGTCACACAGAAAGACTACCATGAATCTGGCAGACGTGGTATATGAGATGGATCATGGAAGAATTTCGTAATAAAGGGCTATTTATGAATCAGCTTTGCAACAATATGTTTCTCGGCGTAAGTAATGGCAGGACCAAGGGCAAAGGCCATGATAATCGTTACGATTCCGATTTTTTCTCCAAGTAATGCACCCAGAATGCAAAAGCTGATATCCCAGCACATTCTGACCAGCTTAAATGGAACCTTTTCTAATCTCTTATTTATAATATAAGGAAGTGCATCGTAAGGAGAGGTTCCCTGTTGGATAGCAATATAAATAGATGCCGCTAAGATGAAGATAGCAAGTGCAGGAATGGTAACAAGGATTTTAATATACATAGGCTGAAAGAAATCTGTTGGCAAGACCAGACTGTTAACCCATGAAAAGAAGTCAAAGCTATAGCCCACCAGAAACATATTGGCAATAGTTCCCCATCCAATCTGTTCCTTTGCAAAGAGAAATACCAGGATAAACAAAGTACAATTAAATAAAGCCTGCCAGTTGCCAAGAGACAGACCAAGCTTTTTCGACATCCCTAAATTGAACATCGTACATGGATCGGTACCAAAGGAAGCCTGATTTAAAAAGGACAAACAAAAGCCCATTGTAATTACAGATAAGACAAGCCATATTAATTCTGTTTTCTTAACAGTTCGAAATCTCATAACAAACACCTCATATTTTTTTCAATCTATTCTATTATAACCAAGCAATAAAATTTGTAAATGGTATTAGATCAGAATAAATGGAAAAACACTTGCAAAGAATTCATTTTGCGATATAATAAACAGGAACTGAAAAGGGGAGCACACTTGAAGTGGCTGAGAGTAAGCTGATTGGCTTAGACCCGTAACCTGATTTGGATAATGCCAACGTAGGGATATATGGAACGCTGTTTTTGAATTCGAATGCGATAAATGGGCGGATATACTATCACTTGGTATATCCGCTTTTTTGGTTTTTCTAAAGAACTATGGTAACTATGAATAACAGGGAGGAACGTACATGCAGAAATACACAACACAAATGGATGCAGCAAGAAAAGGCATCGTGACACCACAGATGGAAACGGTAGCAAGAAAGGAGAAGATGCCTGTCGAACAGCTCATGAAGCTGGTTGCAGAGGGAAAGGTTGCCATTTGTGCGAACAAAAAGCATACCTGCCTTGATGCAGAAGGTGTAGGAAGTATGCTTCGTACCAAGATTAATGTAAATCTTGGCGTATCAAGAGATTGTAAGGATTATGATATAGAGATGCAGAAGGTAATGAGTGCGGTGGAGCTTGGCGCAGAAGCCATCATGGATTTATCAAGCCATGGTAATACACAGCCGTTTCGTCGTAAGCTCACCGCAGAATGTCCGGTTATGATTGGTACTGTGCCGGTTTATGACAGTGTTATCCATTATCAGAGGGATTTGGCAACTCTGACAGCAAAGGATTTCATTGATGTCGTACGACTTCATGCAGAGGATGGCGTAGATTTTGTAACGTTGCATTGTGGTATTACGAAGAAGACGATTGAGCAGATTAAGAAGCATGAGCGTAAGATGAATATTGTGAGCCGTGGAGGAAGTCTTGTTTTTGCATGGATGAGCATGACAGGAAATGAGAACCCGTTTTATGAGTATTTTGATGAGATTCTTGATATCTGCGAGGAATATGATGTAACGGTTTCCCTGGGAGATGCCTGCAGACCGGGTTGTCTTGCAGATGCAACAGATGTATGTCAGATAGAGGAGCTGGTACGGTTAGGTGAGTTGACGAAGCGCGCATGGGCACATAATGTACAGGTCATGGTAGAAGGACCAGGGCATGTTCCCTTAAATCAGGTAGCAGCTAATATGGAGATACAAAAAAGCATTTGTATGGGTGCACCATTTTATGTATTAGGACCTCTTGTTACCGATATTGCACCTGGATATGACCATATTACAGCAGCTATTGGTGGCGCTGTAGCTGCCATGAGTGGAGCTGCATTCCTGTGCTATGTAACACCGGCTGAACATCTGGCACTTCCTAATGTGGAAGATGTCAGGCAGGGTATCATTGCTTCCAAGATTGCAGCGCATGCAGCAGACATCGCAAAGGGTGTGCCGGGAGCAAGGGATATCGATGATAAAATGGCAGATGCAAGAAGGAAGCTTGATTGGGAGGAACAGTTTGCATGCGCACTTGATCCGGAAACGGCAAGAGCCATACGTGACAGCAGAAGCCCGGAGGAGGATCATAGTGATACTTGTAGTATGTGTGGAAAGTTCTGTGCAGTGCGCAGCATGAATAAGGCATTGGCAGGAGAATATATCGATATATTATAGGAGCAGCACATGAGATTACAAAGAAAGGACTTATTATTGTACGCCATTACCGATAGAAGCTGGCTTGGAGAGGAAACTCTTATTTTGCAGGTTGAAAAGGCTCTAAAAGGCGGAGTTACCATGATACAGCTTCGGGAAAAGGATATGGACTATGAACAATTGAAACAGGAAGCTTTGGAAATTCAAAAGCTTTGCAGAAGCTATCATGTCCCTTTTATCATAAATGACTATGTGGAGCTGGCAAAGGAAATAGGAGCAGATGGTGTTCATGTAGGACAAAGCGATTGCAGCGTTTTAGAGGCACGAAGGCTTTTAGGACCGGATGCAATCATTGGTGCAACGGCAAAGACCGTAGAACAGGCTCTTATGGCACAGGAACAGGGAGCTGATTATCTTGGCAGCGGAGCCGTATTTGGCAGTAGTACGAAGAGGGATGCAAAGCCAATGGAGCATGAATTATTACAGAGCATTTGCGAAGCTGTGGATATTCCTGTTGTTGCAATTGGAGGAATAACAGGGAGAAATGTAGAAGAGTTAAAGGGCAGAGGAATGGCCGGAGTTGCCGTAATCAGTGGCATTTTTGGAGAAAATAATATAGAGAAGGCAGCAGCAGATTTAAGGAGAAAGATGGAGCTGATGATATGAAAACAGCATTAACAATTGCAGGAAGTGATTCCAGCGGAGGTGCCGGTATTCAGGCAGATATCAAGACAATGACAGTACATGGTGTTTATGCCATGAGCGCAATCACAGCCTTGACGGCACAAAATACAACAGGTGTAGAAGATATCATGGGAGTAAGTGAGGAATTCCTTGGTAAACAGTTAGATTGCATTTTTACAGATATTTATCCGGATGCCATAAAGACAGGTATGATATTTTCCGGTGGGCAGGTAAGAATCATTGCACAAAAGCTGAAAGAGTATCAGGCAAAAAATATCGTAATTGATCCCGTCATGATAGCAACCAGTGGAGCTACACTTACAAATGTGGAGACAGTGGAAGCACTGAAAAAGGAGCTGCTGCCGCTGGCTACGGTTATTACTCCGAATATTGCGGAGGCGCAGGAGCTTTCAGAAATAAAAATAAAGAATGAACAGGACATGATAACAGCAGCAAAAATCATATATGAAAAATATGGCTGCTCTGTGCTGTGTAAGGGAGGTCATATGCAGGATCATGCTAATGACCTGCTTTGCGAAAAAGGAGAGCTTCAATGGTTTCAGGGAGAACGTATTGCAAATGAGAATACACATGGAACGGGATGTACACTTTCCAGTGCCATAACAGCAAATCTTGCACAGGGGAAAAGCCTTGAGGAAGCAATTAAATTTTCAAAGGAGTACTTAACAGGAGCATTAGAGGCGGGACTGAATCTCGGAAGGGGAAGTGGTCCACTCAATCATGCATGGAAAATCGGGCGCACATAATCGTGCGCCTTTTCATATGTTAAGAATAATATATTTTGTGAGGCTTCTGTCATGGATTTTCAACAAGTGATAGATACTTATCCAAAGGATGTATCTTGTATTCCACAGGTAACGCTTCGACCGCCGAATCTGACCGGAAAGGGTGTTATCGTTGCCATAATTGACAGTGGTATCGATTATTTTCTGCCGGAATTCTGCTATGCAGATGGCAGGACACGCATCCTTTCCTTGTGGGATCAGTCAGCAACACCGGATGAAGAAAGAGGCTTGCTTCCACCGGAGGGGTATCGTGAGGGAGTGCTTTACACAAGGGAACAGATTGATGAGGCCCTGGCAGCAGGAAGCAGGGAAGCAGCCTTGAGGATTGTTCCGCAAAGAGATGTCTCCGGGCATGGAACGGCCGTGGCTGGTGTGGCAGCAGGAACAAGGATGGGAGTAGCACCGGAAGCGGAGCTTTTGATTATCAAGCTTGGAACACCACTTCCTGATGCTTTTCCAAGGACAACGCAGCTGATGCGTGGTATCAATTATGCAGTGAATATGGGTGTGGTCATGGACAGACCGGTTGCCATTAATCTTAGCTTTGGTAATACCTATGGGGATCATAGAGGAGGTTCTTTATTAGAACGTTTTATTGATAATGCGTCTGAAATCGGGAAGACTTCCATTGTGATAGGAAGTGGAAATGAGGGAAATTCCAATGGACATACGGCAGGAATCGCACGAGAACAGACAACGGTTGAACTTGCCGTAACACAATATGAAACAGGAATCAGCGTCCAATTCTGGAAGCATTTTAATGATTATTTTCAGTTGCGCATCATTTCTCCCGGTGGAGAAGCATTTACTCTTGAAACGAGAAGAATAGATACCATCCGAAGGACACTGGAACAGACACAGCTTCTGTGTTATGTAGGAGAACCGCTGCCCTATTCCGTGAATCAGGAGATTTTTATTGATTTTATCCCAACAGGAACTTATATCAATGAGGGAATATGGCGTTTTGAACTGACTCCGGTTGATATTGTAACAGGAGAATACCGGTTTTATCTGCCAAGCTATGTTGCCAGAAATACAGGAACAGGATTTTTCCTGCCAACGCCGGAGGTAACACTTACGATTCCGTCAACCTCCATGCGTGCCATTACCGTAGGAGCCTATGATCCGAGAAGACAAAGCTATGCGGATTTTTCGGGCAGAGGCTATGTGTATCGCTACGAAGAAGGGCGGACGACAGGACCAAACCTTCCGTTTGGAATTGCATTTAACAAGCCGGATCTGGTTGCACCGGGAGTAAATATTACAGTGCCTATGGTAGATGGAGGCTATGAGCAGATATCAGGAACCTCCTTTGCAGCGCCTTTTGTCACAGGAAGTGCGGCTTTACTGATGGAGTATGGTATCGTGCAAGGCAATGACATATACATGTACGGGCAGAAGCTTAAGGCATTTCTGACAAATGGTGCAAAGAAACTTCCGGGGTATACAGAGTTCCCAAATGATATGGTCGGCTGGGGAGCGCTGTGTGTGGAGGATAGTCTGAATAAAAGTCTGAATTGAATTGTAATTTGCCCTAAAATCCGCTATACTTAAGGAAAAGACTGATGCTTCTTAGCATATAAGGGGAATTTGAACGTGAAAAACAAGTTGAGAAATAAATTAAGGAAAAATAGCGCGAAACATTTTGAAAATGTGCTTTTTTATGCCTTTTTGGCCTTTGTTGTCATAGTAACCATATGGATTTATGTGGATGCGCCTACTCAGAAGCATTTTCGGGAGGCGGCAAATAATGATGTATGGTTTGGTGATGACTGGCACTATGTGGGTGAAGATGGTCAAATCAATACGGATACTATGGTTATGGCAAGAAGTGAACACTATATGCGTCTTGATGCGAAAGATGATTGTGCAACGATAACGAAGGTGATGGATTTTCAACCTTCCGGTGAGGATTATTTCTGCTTTCGTGTAAGAGCGCAGAGTGTTTACCTCTATGTAAATGGTGAGTTATGGTATTCGAATGTATTTTCAGAGGAATATAAACCATATACAATCAGAATGTATATGCTGCATCAAATATCAGCGGCGGAATTAAAACCCGGTGATGTGATAACACTTTCGCTGTCATCAGAAGATGTAGAGCACTTTATCGTACAATTCCCGGCAATTGGGGACAGATATGCATTGACGCACTATATTATCCAAAAAGCAGCACCGAATCTGCTAATCTGTGTTTTTGTGATTATCCTGATCATACTGATTATGATAACCAGACATTCTCCCATACTTATCGAGAAGATGCAGAGTGGAGAAGCATTAAAATGGTTGATATCCTTCCTTTCCATGGCGGTAATTTACCTGAGCTTTGACAGTGGCTGCATGGAAATACTATTGAACCGTATGGCAGTTACGAACTGGCTTACCTGTGTGTCCATGCTAATGCTTCCTATGCCGTTTATTATGTATACAAAGAGTGCTTTTTTCCCGGAGCATAAGCTTTATGGATGGCTGGCATTCAGTAATTTTATCATAGTAGTAGCAAGCATTATTGGCTATATTGCATGGTCTTATAATATTGCACAGTCCTTTATTTTTGTACATATATTGATAGGATGCGGTATCGTTGGCTGTGCTCTCAGCTTTATTAAGGAAAGGATGATACCGGGATTCGAAGTCGTGGTAGGATATGCCGCTGTATGTGTGACTGCTCTGATCAGCGTACTTGCTTACTGGAAAGGTATTATTTATCCGGCGTCCTCTGTTTTTGGCATAGGGCTGGTAATTTTTGGACTTTGTATGCTCTTATGGACTGTTAGGGATAACAATGAAATGAAACGGTTACATGATGAGGCAGAGAGAATTCGTATGCGGCGTGCGAAAGAAGCAGCAGAGGAAGCAAGTGAACAGAAAAGCCGTTTCCTCTCACAAATGTCTCATGAAATCCGTACACCACTAAATGCAATGCTGGGAATGAGTGAACTTATCATTCGTGAGGCACAAACAGATTCTGTTATTAAATACGCAACAAATATCCAAAGCGCAGGAAGGACTTTGCTTGCTCTGATTAATGATATCTTAGACTTTTCTAAAATTGAAAATGGGAAGCTGGATATTACGGTTTCAGATTATTCGTTATCCTCTGTGCTGAATGATGTAATACTGATGGTACAGGAACGAGTGGCCGGAAAAGGATTGGAGATGAAACTGGATATTAATCCAAGGCTGCCGGATCATCTTCGTGGAGACGAAATACGAATCAAACAGATTATACTGAATCTTATGACCAATGCAGCAAAATACACCAATAAAGGCTGGATAGAACTTTCAGTAAATATGACAGAGATGCCTGATAATGAAGAGGAGAAGCACCAAATCTATTTGAATGTCAGGGTGAGTGATAGTGGTATAGGAATCAGAAAAGAGGAGCAGTCAAAGCTTTTTCAGGAATTTGAACGTCTTGACAGAAACAAGAACAAAGGTATAGAGGGAACCGGCCTGGGACTTAGTATCACTTCGCAGCTTGTAGCTCTCATGGATGGAAAAATCTCAGTTGAGAGTGAATATGAAAGAGGCTCTACTTTTACAGTAACGATACCACAGGTAGTTGTATCATCGGAAATCATAGGTGACTATCAAAAACGCTTTCAGAGTCTTAGCAGTACAGAACAGCAGGAAATCACCAATATTGCCTGCTTCACCGGTAAAAAGGTATTTGTCATTGATGATAATGAAATGAATCTGGAAGTAATAGCTTCTATTCTGGAAATGCTTGAAATTACCGTATCACGGGCAGACAGTGGGCAAAGCGCCATGAATCATCTGGAAAAAGAGAAGTATGATTTGATACTGACGGATGATATGATGCCCGGAATGAACGGAACGGAACTTATGGAATATATTAAGAGCCAACAGGATGGAATTAATTACAAGACGCCGATTGTAGTACTTACAGCAAATGCCATTGCCGGAGTAAGAGAGGAATATATAAAAAAGGGGTTTGATGAATATATGACAAAGCCGATTGATATTGATGTGCTGCAAAGAATATTAAAACGCTATCTGGATAAACAATAGAAAGGAAAGTTTATGGACAAAAAAATTTGGAATTTGAATCAAGGATGGAAATTTGCACTGGGAGATTATGAAGATGCTTGGTATAAGGGTTATGATGATATTGCATGGAAGGAAGTAATGATTCCGCATGATTGGGCGGTAGAACAGCCTTTTTCCGAGGAATATTCAAGTGGAACAGGGTATCTGGCCGGAGGCATAGGGTGGTATCGTCTTTCTTTTCAGATACCTGAGGAATATCGTGGAAAAAGAATTTCCATTTCTTTTGACGGAGTATATAAGAACAGTCAGGTTTGGGTTAATAGTTACTATTTTGGCAAGCATCCCAATGGTTATACGTCATTTTGCTATGATATCTCGGACATGGCTTCTTTTGGAACACAGAAAAATGTTGTTTGTGTAAAGGTGACACATACAGATATTGCAGATTCCAGATGGTATACAGGAAGTGGCATTACACGTAAGGTTTCTTTAATCGTTGAAGAGAGACTTCATCCGGCGGAGGGCGGAAGCTATCTTGTAACAAAAGAGGCAGGATTGCAACAGGCATTGGTGGAGGTCTGTCAGGAGGTAGCAAATGATACAGATCTGATACAAAATGTAGAAGTAGAAACAAGAATATTGACAAAAGAGGGAGAAGCAGTATTAGTATTATCGCAAGTACAGGAAATTGCACCAAAGACAACCATCTGCCTTAAAATGGAAGGGATGATTAGCAAACCAAGACTTTGGTCAACAGAGCAACCATATCTTTACAGGATGCAGACCTATTACCATACACGAGGGGGAGAAAGCTATCTTGCGGAGGAGAAGCAGGTAGGAATCCGAAGGGCTGTATTTGATGCAGAACGTGGATTTTTCCTAAATGACAAGCCGCAGAAACTGAAAGGAGTATGTCTGCATCATGATGCAGGTTGTCTTGGTGCTGCAGTGACAAAAGAGGTCTGGAGAAGAAGACTGAAGACATTAAAGGCTTGCGGCTGCAATGCAATCAGATGCAGTCATAACCCACATATGCCAGAGCTTTATGACCTTTGCGATGAGATGGGATTTGTGATGATGGATGAGGCATTTGATGAGTGGGAAAATGCTAAGAATAAATGGTCTACAGGGCATAATGTCTATCCGCCCAGGCATCAGGGATATTTTGAGGATTTCCCTGAGTGGCATGAAAGAGATTTAAGAGCAATGATACGCAGGGACAGATGCCATCCGTCTGTCATTTTATGGAGTATTGGAAATGAAATTGATTATCCAAATGATCCGTACTGTCATCCTATGTTTGAGACTATGACGGGAAATAATGATACGGATAAGCCGGAAGCAGAACGACAATATGATTCGAATAAACCGAATGCAGAACGATTAATAACGATTGCAAGAGAACTGACAGCAATTGCAAAGAGTGAGGATGAAAGCAGACCGGTTACTATGGCGCTTGCATTTCCGGAATTGACAGCAAGACTTGGAATTTATGATATCCTGGATGTGGTCGGATATAATTATAAGGAGCATTTATATGAAGCCGATCATAAGAGTTTTCCGAAGAAGCCATTATTAGGAAGTGAGAATGGACATAGCTATGAAGCTTGGATGGCCGTAGAAGAAAATGATTATATCAGCGGTCAGTTTTTATGGACAGGTATTGATTATCTGGGAGAAGCCCATGGCTGGCCAATTCATGGATCTGGAGCAGGAATCATGAATTGTGCCGGCTTCCCGAAATCCCGTTATTTTAGAAGAAAGTCATTCTGGAGCAACGAACCGGTAGTGTATCTTGCAACAAGAAAGTGGGATGGTAAAGAGGAGGAATGGCAGGATTATCGTGCTCTTTGGAATTACCAGGAGGGTGAAAGGATCAGTGTAAAGTGCTATTCCAATCTGCCGGAGGTAAGACTACTGTTAAATGACAGGGAAATCGGCAGACAAAAAGGGTATCATGCAGACGGGGAATATCTTTTTTCTGTGAATTATGAAGCAGGAAGACTGATTGCCCAAGCCTTCGACACAGAGGGCAGGCTGGTACAGCAGGGAGCATTGTACACGACAGGAAAGGCAAAAAAACTTCAATGTAAAGTCTGGCAGGATGATTCAGAGACATACATAGGAGCAGGCTATATCTATCAGATAGAAGTAAATCTGGTTGATGAAGAAGGCAGAGGAGTTGTCAGGGATGATAAGAACATTCAGGTTGAAGTAAGCGGAAGTGGAATCCTTGCCGGAATGGAGAATGGAGACCTTAGTGATAATACACCATATGCCAAGCCGAAGAGGAAAACGTTAGACGGCAGATTGGTGGTTTATGTAAAGAGAACCGGAAATGACCCGATAAAGGTAGTCTTATCAGCGGAAGATCTGGAAAAGAAAGAGATTTTGACCTTATCATAATGCAAAAAGAAAGAGAGGTAATTATGATTTGTGATGAGAACTTAAGAAAATTCATTCGTGACATAGCAGACACAGACGATACGTTTGAGGTGGTTCCTCATGCATTTGCTTTCATAGGAGAGCAATATCGCATATGCAGGCTTAAGGCTGCTTTTCTGGCGCCTGTTACCTATTGCTTTTTTGATGAAAAGAGAAAAGATCTTGTTTTATATGAGCAACCGGATAAGAAAGGGTATTTGACCTACCATGTGGAGTATCAGACAAAAGGAGATGGAAAGGTCATTTTTGAGGTATTCCAGGAAAAGGATGTACCACCTTTTACAGAGGAAGAAAAGAAAGATATAAAAACAATATTAGACATAATTTATATGCATTGCCTGAAATGGAAGCTGGTAAAGCTTGCCAGGGAAATCGGTCAGACGGATAGTCTTACAGGTCTTCCAAATTCTGTAGGCTTTCATGCTCATCTTGATGAATTGATTAAGAAGAATGAGTTGTGTCGGTACAACGCATTCTATTTCAATCTTGTGCGTTTCGGATTAATAAATAATCGCTATGGAGTCAAGGAAACGAATCAGATTATTACGCGATATGCGGCAAGGATTGTAGGATTCTTACAAAATGAGGAATGTCTTGGAAGACTTGGCGGTGACAACTTTGTTGCGTTAATCCGTAAGGAAAGAACGGAAGAATTCTTAAATATCATTTCCGGAGTAGAAACATATGGATTACTGGATGGCAAGGAGGAACCAATTACAATTGGGGCTGTTGCAGGAATCGTGGACATCAATGAAAATAATACAGATAGCGCCAATATTGTGAGTGACTGTTCTATGGCAATGAATATAGCTAAGCACATCCGAAAGGAACCTTATGCATATGCAACACTTGAGATTAAGGAAAAAAGGTTAAAAAGCAGCCAAATGATAACAAACTTTTCAAAGGCAATCCAGAATAAGGAATTTATGGCTTTTTATCAACCGAAGGTTAGTATTGATAATTATATGATTGTTGGTGCAGAAGCACTGGTGCGCTGGAAACAGGACCAAACCTTTGTAAGCCCCGGAGAGTTCATTCCTGAGTTTGAACAAAACGGAATGATATGTGAACTTGATTTTTATATACTGGAACAGGTTTGTATGGACATTCGGCAATGGCTGGCAATGGGAATTGAGCCGATTCGTATTTCTGTTAATTTCTCAAGGAGGCATTTATCGAATCCTAATCTTGCAGAGGATATCATGCGCATTATTAAGAAGTATGATATAGACAGCAAATATATTGAGATAGAACTGACAGAAACGGTTGATGAGGAAGAGGCAGGATTATTGATTTCCTTTATGAATAAGATGCGAAAATATCAGATTCTCATGACGATTGATGACTTTGGAACAGGTTTTGCATCATTGAATATGCTGCGTTCATTCCCGGTTGATGTCCTTAAAATCGATAAATCGCTGGTTGATAATATGGAGGAAAACGATCATATTATCTTATCCAATGTTGTAAAAATGGCATCGGAGCTGGATATGGATGTTGTAGCAGAAGGCGTTGAAACATGGGAACAGGTGGATTATCTGAAAACAGTAAATTGCAGTGTGGTACAAGGCTTTTTATTTGACAGACCTATGCCGAAGGAACAGTTTGAAGAAAAATTGAAGCTTGGTAAATATGAAGTAGGATGAAACTGTTAAGCATATAAATGGGGGAAATGCTATGCGTATTATAAGCTTAAAGATTCGCCATTTTAAATCCATTCAGAATATGTGGATACAGAATATAGAAAATGCACTTATTCTGGTGGGACAAAATAATACCGGTAAGACAACTGTTCTTGATGCCATTCGTGCGGTTGGGGGTGTATACCGGATGAAACCGGAGGATTTTGATGAAGACGGTTCAAATATCGAGATTGAGGTGGCACTTTCTTATCAGGAGGAGGATCTTCGGCAATTGCAGTCAAATGGCATGATTAGCAGATATCGCAGGCTGGATGCCTGGAAAAGTGATCTTGCAAAGAAGCTGCCTTCCTTTCAGAACGGAGTACTTACGTTTACCTTTGTTGCAAACAGAGATGGCAAAGTGCGTTACGAGGATGGATTCCGTAAGAACAATCCCTATATAAAGGAAGCTTTCCCTAAGATTTATTTTGTAGATGCAGAACGTAATCTATCACCTTTCCAGGATGACATGCTTTTGCTGCAGGAGGATGCACTGTTAAAGAAAATGAGAGCAAACAGCTGTCTTTTTAATCAGGCAAAGAAGTGTAATCATTGCTTTTCCTGTATTGGACTGCTGAATCAGAAAACACCGCAGGAGCTTACCGTATTTGAAACTTCCAAGCTGTTAGACTATAAGCTGTATCAGTTGAACCTGGATGAATTTGCAAGAAAGGTAAATAGAAACTTCAGGAAAAATGGTGGTCAGGAGAAGATACTGTATTCCATGAACAGGAATGTTGAAAGTATGCTGACGGTTACAACGGAAATCTATCATCCGACACAACAGGTAACAAGGCCAATAGAACGTATGAGTAAGGGTATGCGTAGTATTTATATGCTTTCGCTTCTTGAGACTTATATGGAGGACGATAATCGGATGCCCAGCATCATTATGATAGAAGATCCGGAGATATTTCTTCATCCAACCATGCAGAAGACTTCCGGTGATATTCTGTATCGCCTTTCCAAGAAAAATCAGGTTATTTTTTCAACACATTCCCCAAATCTGTTGCCTGATTTTAACAGCAGACAGATTCGGCAGATGGTATTAAATGAAAAGGGATATCCTGCAATAAGGAAGAAAACTGACATAAGTGTCATACTTGATAATCTTGGATATACGGCAACAGACCTTATGAATGTAGATTTTGTATTTATTGTAGAAGGAAAACAGGATAAGAGCAGATTACCATTGCTTTTGAAGCATTATTATTCAGAAATGTATGACAAGGATGGAAATTTATCCAGAGTTGCGATTATTACAACCAATAGCTGTACAAATATCAAAACATATGCAAATCTAAAATATATGAATCAGATTTATATTAAGGATCATTTTCTGATGATACGTGACGGTGATGGCAAGGATCCGGATATGCTTCGCCGCCAGCTTTGTAAATATTACGAGGAAAGAAGTCGGGAGGATATAGATAAGCTGCCAAGAGTTACGCCGAAGAATGTGTTGATTTTACATTATTATTCCTCTGAAAATTATTTCCTGAATCCTAAGATTATGGCAAAGCTTAAGGTAATCCCATCGGAAGAATCATTTTATGAGATATTTCTGGAAAAATGGAAAGAATACCTGTATAAAATTAAAAGTGGCAGGCATCTTCAAGAGGTAATAGGTGGTAGTTTTGAAACGATAGAGGATGTAAAACAACACATGGAAGAGATTAAGGTCTATCTGCGAGGACATAATTTGTTTGATATTTTCTATGGAAGATTCCGTGAGCAGGAGTCAGCACTATTAGAAGAATATATTAAGCTTGCCCCTAAGGAAGATTTTGCAGATATTCTGGACTCCATTAATCAATTCATCTATTTTGAAAGTAGAAAGATTGGACAACTGTAATATGGAAGTGTATCTTTCATTCGCATGAGTATTGAAAAAAAGTTAGATATATCAGATAATATATATGATGTCTGTTTTGCCTAACATTAAGAATGAGGTATAAAAATGCAAGATTTTTTACAATATGAAAAAGGAAAAAATATATTAAATTCAAGAATAGCTAAAATTAATGAGAAAGAATTCTTTGCGTACATAGATTTTGTTGTTGTTGAGTTTAACAGCAATAATACAACGAATACTATAAAGGTTCAGGTAAAATCACGCAAATCTCATATCGAAATGAGAAAAAATAAGGATTTTGCCATTGAAATGCAGTTTGAGGATAATAGCTTTCGGGAGATAAGACCATTAATTGGACAGGAGTGCATCAGAGCATATGTCAATCCTGTTACGGATGGTTTGGATATTTATGCTAACTGGAGAATTTGTGGTCTTGCACGAGAATTTAAAGCGGATGAAGAGAAGAATACAATCAGTTTTGTGATACGATATGAGACTGCGGAATTGCTTCATATGTGGCAGAATGGAAATGTGGATGAAAAGATACCTGTTAAGATTTTAGATATTTAACAGGAAAAGTGATTTGGCAAAGAAAATCTGACAGAACATGGATAATGGTGGTGATACAAATTGGTTACACGCAGATATGTAAGATATAGCTCACTTAAGCCGGGAATGATCATTGATCAGGCAATTGTGGACAGAGCAGGCAGGGTATTGATAGCAAGAAGAACACCAATGGATGACTATATGATTGCCGCACTTGCAAAGATGGGAGTTCCCGGTGTTTACATCAGAGAAGGAGAAGAAGAAGAGGAAGAGAAGAAAGAAGAAATTGTAATTGCACCTGCAATTCAAAAAGAAATAGATACACAAAGCGTGGCAGATCCGGCAAAGGTAGAACTTACGGAAAGTGTCAAGGAGCGTGTCGCAGAAGGCTTGCAGTTCTTATATAGTGATACGGATTCCCCGGATTTTACTAATACGACAAAGACGATTACGTCTGATCTTATGAAGGCAATTACGGAAAATGATGCCATTGCAGTTGATATCAATGCACTAAAAATCAGTGATGAATATACCTTTAAGCATAGTCTTGATGTGGCTACGATGTCTATGATCATTGCTAAGCAGTATGGCTTTAAGGAGAATGAAGTCTATGAAGTCGGAGTCTCAGGACTATTGCATGATATCGGTAAGTCTAAGATACCAAATGAGCTCCTGAATAAGGCAGGTAAGCTGACAGACCAGGAATTTGAATTGATGAAGCAGCATTCTCTTTTTAGTTATAGTATTTTGAAGGAGAAGCAGGATATTTCCGATATGGTTAAAATCGGTGCTCTTCAGCATCATGAAAAGATGAATGGGCGGGGATATCCAATGGGGGTAACAGGCGAAAAAATAAATCTGTTTGCACGTATTATTTCGGTAGTGGATATTTATGATGCGTTGGTAACAGAGAGGCCTTATAAGAAAGCCTTTACTCCAAGGGACGCTGTGGAAATGATTATGTCAATGACGGCAGAGCTTGATATTAATGTCATGAAAAGCTTTATGGAAAGTATCATTCTGTATCCGGTTGGAAGTGATGTAGAATTAAGCAATGGCGAACAGGCACGCGTAGTAGAGAATAGCGCCTTATATAAGCTGCGGCCTAAAGTAATAGGATTAAAGACAGGTCGAGTGTATAATCTGGCAACAGATATGAAATGTGCCAATATCGTTATACTGTAACCGGGAAGGTACGGAATAGAAGATATGGACTGACGAAAAAACAGAGGAGTATACTTACCCAATTCGGTGTATCGGAAAGCTACCTCAATAAGATGGCTGATAGGATGAATTTGATTGTTTAGTTATATAATAAAGGAAAAGTTAAGGTTCTACAGGAAGCTTTGTTTCTATTATAGAACTGATTCATCAGCTTATGCACTGCTTTCCAGCATGGACAGGACAAAAAGAAGTCTGGTCAAAGCATATATCATAGCTGCACAGGGTATAAAACTTTGGAATGAGACAGGGCTTGCAATCAAAGAACAAAGGAGAGACTCTGATTTGGCAGTACGTTTGGAATACTGGTATCACAGCTACAAGGAATTGTGGCGTGAGTGCAGTAAAGAATCAGAGTTGTACCGCATAGGAGAAGTGGTATTCTGGTATGCGGATTTATTAAGAGGGTAGAGAAAACAGCGAGTAGGCTTTGCCTACTCGCTTGTGTTATAGGTTACTATTCCATTCTTTCATAACAGTTTCGCAGTCATCAGGATTCAGCTCTTCAATGGCAGAGCTAAGCTTCTTAAACAGCTCTTGGAATTGTCCTTCATAGCGGTATTGGGAGAGAGTATCTTTGACTGCTTCCATACCATCCATATCTAGATTATCCAAGGCTTCCTGCAGTTTTTGAAAGGCTTCTGTTAGAATCTGCGCTGTGATCAGTTCTTTGGAATCTGCAGTATCATATTCCGGGAAGAAGGGTTTCAGGATATCTATATAGTGTGCATATAATTCCAAAAGAGCAGGTGTTTTTTCCTGAATAAGAGTTTCATTGCCAGCATTGCCGGCAGCTTCCAACTCTGCAGCAATTTCTGAAAGCTTTGTGGCACCGATTTGTTTGGATGCACTCTTTAAGGCATGAACCTCAATGGTATAATTGCGCCAGTTCTCTTCTTCTGCATATTGTTTGATCAGAGCATATTTTTTGGGAATAGCATGATAATAATCCTTTAATACTGCCCAGAAAAGCTTCGCACTGCCCAGAAGCTTTAAGGATGCACTGACATCAAGGTCTTTTATGTCTGGCGGTAAAATATCTTCTTGCTGTTTGTTGTGACTATCCTTTCTTACGGTAGCATTGCCACTCTTTATCATCTCCTTTGGAAGCCAATGCTTTAGCTTGGAAACAAGGATACGGACTTCAATTGGTTTTGCAATAAAGTCGTTCATTCCTTCCTGGATGAACATTTCCTTAACACCTGACACAACATTGGCAGTAAGAGCGATAATGGGTATTTGGTCATATTCTTTATGGAAACGACGGATGATATGAGTGGTTTCCACACCATCAATTTCAGGCATCATGTGATCCATCAGAATCAAATCATATTTCTTCTCACTTATTTTATCAATTGCCTCCTGACCACTGGAAGCTGTATCAATCTGCATAGAGAGAGGTTCCAGCAGACCTTCGCAGACAGTCAGGTTAACAGAGTTGTCATCCACGATGAGAATCTTTGCATCGGGTGCAGTAAAATCATAATATTCATCTGAGGACTCTGATTCATCAACGGAAAGAAGCTCACCGTTAAAAATGGCAGCCAGTAACAAAGCAGAAACAGGTTTTTTGGCGACAATGACATTTGGTATATCATAAGTCGCAGTGGATTTGAAATTAACAAACACTATAGCTGTAAGTTGTGGGTGCTTCATCATAAAATCCTGCATCTTAGAGCTAAAATTTTTGCGTTCTACGAACAGATAGGCACTCTTATCATCAAGAACTTTCATCAGTTCCGTGGCAGAGGATTTATTCTTATAGGAAAAACCGAGATTATTCAGGTCTTTCTCTAATTGTTTTACAATATAGGAATTGGTAATGCAGCCATATAACGTTTTGTTATCAATCTCTTCAATGTGAATGGAAGGGGCTGTATCAACAACCTTTTGTGGCAGATTAAAGGAGAAAGTGCTACCCTGCCCATAGACGCTTTCCACATGAATGTCACCATGCATTAATAAAAGAAGCTGCTTACTGATGGCAAGACCAAGACCGGTTCCTTCAATGTTACGATTTCGTTTACTGTCAAGCTGCTGGAAGGATTGGAATAGTTTGGACATATCATTTTTCTTGATGCCGATTCCTGTGTCTTCTACAGAAAATAGAAGCTCAATATGTTCAGAATCTATTTCCTTATAGTTAAAAGAAAGCTTTACCTGTCCGCTGTTTGTGAATTTAACAGCATTGTTAGCAAGATTGATAATAATCTGTTTGATACGGACATTATCACCGAAAAGTTTTCGGGGCAGTTTTGGATTGATGTCAAGAATAAATTCGACATCTTCTTTCTCAAGTCTTGTGTTGATGATACTGGAAATATCATGGATAACAGACATAGGTTCATATTCATTCTCAATAATGTCCATTTTACCGGATTCTACCTTAGAAAAGTCTAAAATATCATTGATTATGGTAAGAAGGGTTTTACCGGAAGATTTTATTTGATTGATATAGTCTCTTGCATGGGGCGGGAGGTCTTCACGAAGAGCCATTTCCGCAAGCCCAATAACTGCATTCATAGGCGTCCGTATCTCATGACTCATATTGGCAAGAAAATCTGACTTCATGTTTGCAACCTTTTCAATCTCGATATTTGCCTGATGCATCATGTATTTGTGGTAGGAAACTGTAGAAAGAATATTCGTTAAGGTATACAGAAAATTAGCAGCATTTTCAACAGTGCTTCTTTCAATTACAGGAACTTCAAGGACAGATTGAAGGTAATTGATTAAATCAACATCAATTTCAGCGGCAACCTGCATGATTTTGGTAATGTCGGGAGGTTCAATAAGAATCTGCCCGCCAACGAAACAGCCAATCATGGTATCGCCAGCCATAATGGGAGCCGCAAAATCCATGAGCCCGGCATGGCAATAGTATGTAATGGAGGAACCGGATTTCAGGGCAAGCTCTGCACCATGTTTGTCGCATTGCTCGCAACGCAAGCAGCCAATAGCAGATTTCCTGGTATATTTTGCACAGAAATTTGTATAATTAGAACCTCTTGTAACAGGTTTTCCGTTTGCATCCGTGATTTGGGCAGCAATTCCTGTCATTTTTGCAAAGGCATCCTGAATCTTTTGCAGCATATCTACTTCGAAGAGGTCTGTAAGGGTAATTTCATCATTCATTTTTCACACTAGCTCCTTAGCCTAAAATTTCGTGAACCTTTGCCAATAAGGTATCTTTATCTACAGGTTTTAAAAGATATCCCTTTGGTTTTAAGGACAAAGCCTTTTGAATTTTGGCAGAATCATTGATACCAGTCAAAAAAACGACAGGGATGTTGGCAGTTTTGGGATTTGCTAAAAGCTTTTCAAATACAGCGGGACCATCTTCTTCAGGCATCTCGTAATCAAGCAATATTAAATCTACGGCCTTGCTCTGTAAGAATTTGAGACCAATCTTCCCACTAATGGCAGTAGCCACCTCATAGTCAGGGCTGAGATGTTCTTTAATGACCTTGAGAGTACTGGGGGCATCATCAATAATCATGATGCGGTTAGAAGGAGGATTCGCTTCCGTGTTGTTATCTGCCTCTGGTTCCGCTTCTGTTAAATCTAATTCTTTTTCAAGGCGTGACAGCAGTTCCAGGGTATTTTGCGTGTTGCCGGCGAGCGAGGAGGTAGATTTCTTGACGGGTTCCTCTTCATTAGTATTCTGACGTAGATATTTTGTAATCTTTTCCTGAATGGCAGGCAAGCTGATCGGTTTTTGCAGGAGTAGTTCGTGAACACTTCCCGGAAGTTTGGAAAAGAAGTTGTAATCGTCTTCATCACAGATAAGAATGAGTGGGATAGCAGCTTTTTTCAGATTATCATGCAGATTAACAACGACAGTCATGTCATCTTTGCTTTCGGCGTTCATGCAGAAAACAAAAGCATGTGGCTTAAAGTATTTTATGTGTCCAAGCAAATCTGAATAGCGCATGGAAGATGTAAGGCATTCAAAACTAAAATCCATTTGCATAAAGAAGTCGTTGATAAGACTTTTGTTTTTCCCGGCAAGTAAGATTCGATATTTCATAATAACCTCCTTTTATCTTTTATAAAAGCTGAATAATTCGCAAGAAATATATTAATATCTGTATATATACAAAATTGTAACACAATAATCGAGAATAATAAATAGAAAATATATTTATAGCGGTTCTTGATTTCAATAGGATGTTAGTATACACTAATTGATGGAGTACAGTAACGTAAGAAGATACCGAATCGTTACGAAGTACATAGGATAAAAAGGAGGTAACGCCATGACATTAAAGGACTTACCGATTGGAAAGTCGGCAACGGTAGTAGCGGTAGGCGGTGAAGGAGCACTTAGACAACATTTTCTGGATATGGGAGTGATACCGGGAGCACAGGTTACTATGGTTAAGTATGCACCAATGGGCGATCCAATCGAATTGCGTATTCATAGCTATGAGCTTACTCTGCGCCTTGCAGATGCAGAAAAGATAGAAGTTAAGGATGTTGCAGATGCAGTAGAAGAAATACAGGATAGTACAGAGCATAGAAATAGAAAGGTACATCATCCCGGTTTTGGAGAAGGGGGAAAATATCATGTAAAGGCTGACGAGAAGCCGCTTCCGGAGAAGGAAGTACTGACTTTTGCCCTTGCGGGTAACCAGAATTGTGGAAAGACTACACTTTTTAATCAGCTTACAGGAGCAAACCAGCATGTAGGAAATTTCCCCGGTGTTACGGTAGATAGAAAGGATGGCAATATCAAGGGAAAAGATAATACACTTGTTACGGATTTACCAGGTATTTATTCCATGTCACCGTATACAAGTGAAGAACTGGTGACGAGGCAGTTTGTATTGGAAGAGCATCCAAAGGGAATTATTAATATTGTGGATGCCACCAATATGGAACGTAACATGTATCTGACCATGCAGCTTCTTGAACTTGATATTCCTATGGTTCTTGCACTTAACATGATGGATGAAGTGAGAGTTAACGGTGGCTCCATCAGGGTAAATGAGCTGGAGGAAGCATTGGGAATTCCTGTTATTCCTATTTCGGCAGCTAAGAATGAAGGAATTGATGAACTGATAGACCATGCTTTGCATGTAGCAAAGTATCAGGAACGTCCGGGAAGACAGGATTTTTGTGAAGCGGATGACCATGGAGGTGCCGTACACAGATGCCTCCACAGCATTATGCATTTAATTGAGGATCATGCCAAAAAGGCTGACATTCCTGTCAGATTTGCAGCATCAAAGCTTGCAGAAGGAGACAGCCAAATTCTTGAAAAATTAAAGCTTGATCAAAACGAACAGGAAACACTGGAGCATATTATTTGCCAGATGGAGAAGGAGAGAGGGCTTGACAGGGCAGCTGCCATTGCAGATATGCGTTTTGCCTTCATTAATAAGGTGTGTGAGCAGACGGTTGTAAAGCCAAGAGAGAGCAGGGAACATGTAAGGAGTGTAAAGCTGGATAGGATACTAACCGGTAAATATACAGCAATTCCGGCATTTATCGGCATTATGGGAGCTGTATTCTGGCTTACTTTCAATGTAATCGGAGCATGGCTTTCTTCCTTGCTGGAAATGGGAATCGAAGCTCTTACAAATCTGGTAGCAACAACAATGCAGGCAGCTAAGGTAAATGTGGTATTGCAATCCTTAGTGGTTGACGGTATTTGTAATGGAGTAGGAAGTGTATTGAGCTTCCTTCCGACAATCGTTACCTTGTTCTTTTTCCTTTCTATGCTGGAAGATAGTGGATATATGGCAAGAGTAGCATTTGTTATGGATAAGCTTCTGCGTAAGATTGGCTTGTCAGGAAGAAGTATTGTACCAATGTTGATAGGATTTGGTTGTACGGTGCCCGGAGTCATGGCAAGCAGAACACTTCCGTCAGAGCGTGATCGTAAAATGACGATTCTTCTGACACCATTTATGAGTTGTTCTGCAAAGCTTCCTATTTATGCATTTTTTACGGCTGCATTCTTCCCAAAGTGTGGAGCATTTGTTATGATAGGGTTATATTTTGGAGGAATTCTTGCAGGAATCGTGATAGCACTACTTATGAGAAGTTTCTATTTCCATGGTGCGGCAGTGCCCTTTGTTATGGAGCTTCCTAATTACCGTATGCCGGGAGCAAAGAATGTGGGACAGCTTCTTTGGGAAAAAGCAAAGGACTTTTTGCAAAGAGCCTTTACGGTTATTTTCCTGGCAACGATTATTATCTGGTTCTTACAGACCTTCGATACGAGATTGAATGTTGTAACAGATTCACAGGACAGTATTCTGGCAGTTGTGGCAGGTGCGATTGCACCGATATTCAAACCGCTTGGGTTTGGCGACTGGAGATTCTCAACGGCGCTGATTTCCGGTATTATGGCTAAGGAGAGTGTAGTTGCAACTTTGAATGTCCTTTTTGGAAGTGTAGAGAATCTGCTTGCGGCAATTACCCCATTGACAGCATTGAGCCTTTTGGTGTTCAGCCTTCTGTATACTCCCTGTGTGGCAGCAATTGCTTCCGTAAAGCGTGAGCTTGGCTGGAAATGGTCAGCTTTTGTAGCAGTTGGTCAATGTGTTATTGCATGGATTGCAGCTTTTCTGGTAAGAATCGTATTTGGACTGTTTTTGTAAACATAGATATGCTGATGCTGCAAGAGAAGAAGAAAGGTAACTATGAAGGTACTGAATTAGTTACGAAGAAAGAGGAATAGAACATGCTACAGCAGGATAAATTACAAGAGTTCTATAAGACAGAATACGCCAGGGCGGCAAAGAGAAAGCTTAATCCGACAAGGAAAACAAATGGCTATGAACAGCAGCTTATGAAGCTGTATAAGAGAATCAAACGTGAGAAAAAGGGCAGGATAAACATTGGTTATCTGGTACATTATCATAGAGAAATCAGCCATTTGCTATTGATAGCTACAGCAAAGCAGAATCAAAAGCTGGTAAGAATGGTGAATGAAGAAATGCTTCCCTGTCTCATGCAGCTTGATATATCTATGATTTCACGTCCTGACAGGGAAGAACTGGATGAAGAGTTTATTCAGTATGCCATATCACAACAGCCGAAGAAAATCTGCAATAAAACGCTGCTCGAGCTTGTCATGATCTATAAGGATTATCGAATTCGAAAAAAGGTTGCAGAGCTTGTTCCGTCCAGACCGGAGATGGAGTTCCCGGAAAGCCTGGAAATGAAGAGGCGTTTCATTCTGCATATTGGTCCAACAAACAGCGGGAAAACGTATCACGCATTAGAGAGGTTAAAGGACGCAAAATGTGGTGTCTATCTTGGACCTTTGCGACTACTTGCATTGGAAGTATATGAGAAAATGAAAGAGTATGGAACACCATGTACCATGTTGACAGGACAGGAATGTATTGAAGAACCGGATAGTCGCGTGATTGCATCTACCATTGAGATGCTGGATATTGATAAGAATTATGACATTGCTGTCATAGATGAAGCGCAGATGATTGTCGATACAGACAGAGGACATTCCTGGACCAGGGCAATCTTAGGCATTAAGGCAAAGGAAATTCATATCTGCATGAGCCCTACGGCTGAGAAGGTAGTAACGCATTTAATAGAACTTTGTCATGATACATGGGAAAGTAATTGTTATGAGAGAAAAACACCATTAGTATGTGAGAAAAAGGCATTTGTATTTCCAAATGATGTAAGACCGGGAGATGCATTGATTGTTTTTTCAAAGAAATCCGTACTTGATGTGGCTGGCAGACTGGAAGCAAGAGGTATAAGTTCCAGTGTAATTTATGGAAGTCTGCCACCGGAAATCAGACGAAAGCAGATGCAATTATTTAATAAAGGAATCAATCAGGTTGTTGTATCGACAGATGCCATTGGTATGGGATTGAACCTTCCGGTACAAAGAATCGTATTTATTGAAACAGAGAAGTTTGATGGAATCCAACAGAGAAAGCTTACGATTTCCGAAGTAAAGCAGATTGCAGGAAGAGCCGGACGGTTTGGAGTTTATGATATTGGATATGTCACCGCAATGGGAAAAGAGGAGCTTGAGGCTATCGACAGCCTGTATCAGGCAACGGAGAATCCGATTGAAAAGGTAAGCCTTGGCTTTCCACAGGTGCTATTAAACTTACCGGAGCCGTTGGATGCCATATTAAAAACATGGCATGCAGTAGAAGCACCGGAACCATTTGAAAAGATCAGCATTGATGAAATACTGTTCCTATATGAAAAGGCAGAGAAGAATAGTGCAAGAATTGATGGCTTTGAAGATAAGCATATATTATATCGTATGGTTACCTGTCCGATTGATATTAAGAATCCAAGAGTTACTTCACTGTGGCTTCGCTATTGTGAAACCTATACGGCAGATAAAGCGTTGATGAAGCCAAATATCAATCAAATTCACTATGACGGAATTGGGCGGTATGAGACATACTATAAGCAGTTAGAACTTTATTACCAATTTTCGGAACGCTTTGGTAAAGAGATGGATATGGAGTGGCTTACAAGAGAACGTGAGAAAACAGAAGTATCTATTATGAAGTGTTTGGCTAAGGGTAAAATGGAATATATTGCTACCTGCCGTTATTGTGGAAGGCGCCTTCCGGTAGGATATGGCTTTAACCGTTGCGAGCAGTGCAGAAAAATGCTGGATACAGCAAACAGTTATTAGGTACAGAGGGTTTAAAGATATGTCAGAACAGTTTTCAAGAACAGAATTACTAATAGGAAGAATTGGTTTGGATAAGCTTCAGAAGGCAAGAGTTGCTGTTTTTGGAGTAGGTGGAGTTGGTGGCTATGTGGTTGAGGCGCTGGCAAGAAGTGGCATTGGTACATTAGATATTATTGATTCGGATAAGATATGCTTATCCAATCTGAACCGTCAGATTATCGCAACGCATAAGACGATAGGAGCATATAAGGTGGATGTAGCAAAGGAACGTATTCTTGATATTAATCCGGATGCGGTTGTTCATGCACATAGATGCTTTTATCTTCCGGATACGGCGGATCAATTTGAATTTTCACAGTATGATTATGTAGTTGATGCCATTGACACGGTAACAGGCAAGATCGAGCTGGTTATGCAGGCAAAACAGGCAAATACACCAATTATCAGTTCTATGGGAGCAGGAAATAAAATGAACCCCACAGCATTTCGTGTGGCGGATATTTATAAAACGAATGTCTGTCCACTTGCAAAGGTTATGCGAAGAGAACTGAAAAAGCGTGGTATAGACAAGCTTAAGGTGGTATATTCTGAGGAAAAGCCATTGACCCCGATTGTGGAGACAGGCAGTCAGCATACATGTGATACCCTTGGCAATGTCAGGGAAGGTTCACCCAGAAGACAGACACCGGGCAGCAATGCATTTGTACCGTCAGTAGTAGGCTTGATTATAGCAAGCGAAGTAATAAAGGACATCATTGCAAAGGAATAAGAAGATATGGTATTTAAGAGCATTCAAAAGAAGGAAGAAGGTAAATTTATTACCCGGTATGATATTACGTATGAAACAGTGGATAAGCAGGAAAAAGTATATGAGATCATCAGCCGCAGAAAGAATCTGGAAAGCTTTGAGGCATTGCACAGTGAGAAGCCGGATGCCGTGGTCATCATCGTCACAGATGAGACAGGAGAGAAGATACTCATTAATAAAGAATTCCGTCTTGCCGTTGGTGACTGGGTGTATAATTTCCCTGCCGGATTAATTGATCCGGGTGAAGAACCACAGCAGAGCGCTGTAAGGGAACTATGGGAGGAAACGGGGCTGGAACTGTACGAAATTGACGACTTTATTGGAATCAGCTATAGTGCGGTAGGTTTTAGTAATGAAACGAATGTCTGCGTAGTAGGAAAGGCAAGAGGAGAATTCCACGAGAGTACTTCTACGGTGGAAGAAATCGAAGCCGGTTGGTATACTAAGGCAGAAATCAGAGAGCTGTTAAAGACGAAGCGCTTTGCAGCCAGAACACAAGCATACTGCTATGTATGGAGTAAGGAATAGAAAAGTCGGTCTGAACTTAGTTGTCAGACCGACTTCTTTTCTTTCATTTTCTATGCAGAAAACTTACGTATTTTAAGGTAAATGCCTCTTTCGTCAGCTATTCTTTGGCAGGCATCAATTTCATCCTGTGGAAGAACGTCTACGATAGATAATTGTGTATGGGCAATGGATTCCTGTGCAAGATACACAGAAAGTACAGCTGCAGTCACATCGGTTCGTAATATTTGCATATACTTGATTTTTATAGGTATATAAAATGTCAGCCATGTCTTTTATCTCTCCTTGATTTTTCTTTTTGCGATCTCTATCTATGCTGCAATCTGATTAGTAAGCTTTGCTTTAATGTGAGCCTTATCAAGAGCTAAGCCAAAGATGATAAAAAATACAGCACTTCCACCGGACTGAATCAGGCTTCCTGACATGGATGCAAGGAATGCACTTGAAAAGCTGCCGAAGATAATGTATTCTGCGAAGAAATAACAGGTGCCGGAGATAAAGTAGGCAATTACTGTAGCTACAATATTTCTGGTATCTTTAACTTAATAAAAGATTCAAATATTTTTCGAAATGAACACCATGATTACGTTCAATATTTTCCATGGATGCCTCTTCAATAGCAGGCTGTAGGAAATTCGTTGCTTTTAAAACAGCGTCCTTTATACAATATCCCTGTACAAGACTTCCGGCTATGACGGAAGCGAATAAGTCTCCCGTTCCGGAAAAGCTCATACCGGTGAAAGGTGTTTCATGATAAAAGGTTTCCTTCTCGGAAAGGGCAAGATTTCCCATATAAGTCTGCTCGCCGTCAGAGCGTATGATACCGGTAACAAGAACTGTCTGCCTGACTTCGGCTTTTGCAAGTAAGGAATATTCTAGTTCCTCGATTCGCTTTAAGTAATCCTGATCGGAGGAATGGGAGCTAAGTTCATCATAGTCAGCATTGGCCAGAAGGCAAAGCTCGGTCAGATTTGGTGTGATGACATTTGCTTTTTTTGTTAAGGCCTTCATAGTATCCAATAATTCATCTGTGAAGATACGAATTCGTCTTCCGTTATCACCCATGACGGGATCTGCAAGATAAAGGGTATCCTTTGCGTGAAACTGTTCCAGAAAGTACAGTACATTATGTATCTGGTCAGAGCTGCCAAGATAACCGGAATAGATACCATCAAAAGTAACATTCATCCTTTTCCACTCATCAGTGAAATAATTCATTTTATTCGTGTAATCATCACAGTAATAGCTTGGAAATCCTGTTTGCGCAGAAAGAACGGAAGTTGGTAGCGGGCATGCCTGAACACCTAAACAGGAGACAACAGGAATCGCTGCTGTAAGTGAACATTTTCCAAATCCTGATAAATCATTGATGAGGGCGATCTTCTTCATAAATAGTAAGCTCCTTATACATAACTTGATATATACCATAACGGCAAAGTGGTATTTTGAGAATGGACAATTTTATTTATTTTTGAAAGGACAGTTTAATGGTAACCGGAAAGGAAGGGAATCGGTAAGAATCAACTATAACAAGGATGCATAAGATATAAAAAAATAGGAATAGAGCAACAATTATGCGAAATGTTTATTTAGGAGACAGCGGTGTATTGGTTCAATATATGCAGTTAGCATTGAACAGGGCAGGAATACAGGTAGCAATAGATGGCAGATTTGGCAGGCAGACATGTGCAGGATTACGTACCTTTTTGGGAGAGGATGTGGGCTGTTATGTTGATAAGACAGTATGGAACAGACTAAAGCCTTATCTTAAGGGATATATGACGTATACGATTAATCGGGGAGATACTTTGTGGAGAATAGCACAGGAATATGGAAGCAGAGTCGAGAGCATACAGACAGCGAATCCATCCATAGATGCCCAAAATCTTAAGATAGGAACAAAGATTTATGTGCCATTTTCTTTTCCGATTGTTTCAGAAGAAGTCGATTACAGTTCGATTCTCAATGCGTATATCATAGAAGGATTGGCAGTAAGATATCCGTTTCTGATTACAGGGAGTATTGGACAAAGTGTTATGGGCAGGGATATTCCTTATGTGCAGATAGGAAGTGGCGAAAAGCAGATATTTTACAATGCCAGTTTTCATGCAAATGAATGGATTACAACGCCTGTGCTGTTGAAGTTTATTGAGGAATATGCCAAAGCGTATGCTGCGAATCAGAGTCTGTATGGGGAAAATAGCAGGCAGCTTTTTGAAGAATACAGTCTATTCCTTGTTCCGATGGTGAATCCGGATGGTGTAGATCTTGTTAATGGAGTACTTGGAAATACTTACTATGAAAATAATGCAAGGAGGATAGCAGCCTCTTATCCTGATATTCCCTATCCAAGTGGCTGGAAGGCTAATATTGAAGGGGTGGACTTGAATCTTCAGTTTCCGGCAGGTTGGGAGCAGGCAAGAAGAATTAAGGAGGAGCAGGGGTTTATCGGACCGGCACCGCGTGATTATGTAGGAGTGGCACCATTAACGGCACCGGAAAGTATAAGTGTGTATGATTTTACGATACGGCATGATTTCAGGCTGATTCTTGCCTATCATTCACAAGGGGAGGTTATCTATTGGAAATACCTTGATTATGAGCCGGAGGATTCCAGAAGAATTGCGGAGTATTTTGGCATGGTAAGTGGTTATACAGTGGAAGAAACACCTTATGCTTCAGGCTATGCAGGATATAAAGACTGGTTCATACAGGATTACAACCGCCCGGGTTATACAATAGAAGTCGGAACGGGTGTGAATCCGCTTCCTATGTCACAGTTCCCTCAAATCTATGAAGCAAACAGGTATATCTTGCTTGGAGGAATGACGCAGATATAAGAATAGTTATCGTGTATATTTAATAATGCTATAAAAAATATAAATACAACAAATTGAATGAAAAAAGTTGATAAAATAATACAAAAAATGATATAATTAAATATAAATAACAAGTAAATGCACAATTTGTTATGCAATTATAGAACAACAAAGGAGAAACGGATGAAAGTAAGAGTTCTGAAAATGGTGTTAACAACATTTATGGCAATCGGCATCTTATCAGGGTGTTCATCAGCAAATGATGTTCCTGATGATTATGCCTCCAATGAGGGGTATTCCATTGCAGAGGAAAGTGCGAAAAAGGATGATGATGTCCAGGTACAGCAGACCTCAAAAGAAAATGTTAAGGATAATATTAAGGTTGCTGTATTATATTTATCAGATCCGGCAGAAGGAAGCGGTTATTCCTATACACATGATCTTGGAATTCAGGGCATGCAGACCAATTTAGGGCTTTCTTCCGAACAGATTGTAAGGAAGGTTGTAGATGATTCTGATAGTGATGCAACAAGGAAAGCGATAGAAGAGTGCATTCAGGATGGCTGCAATATTATTTTTGCAACGAGCTGGGGATATATGGAGACCGTTGCGCAGATGGCAGAGGAATATCCGGATATCTATTTTTCACATGGAACAGGAAACATGTCAAATGGAAAAAACTTTAATAATTATTTCGGAAGAATCTATCAGGCAAGGTATTTAAGTGGTATCGTGGCAGGCATGAAGACACAATCGAATATGATTGGTTATGTGGCTGCACAGGATTCCTCTAATTCAGAGGTAACGGGGGGCATTGACGCTTTTGCACTTGGCGTAGAGTCGGTTAACGCTGATGCAAAGGTTTATGTGGCTGTAACCAATAGCTGGTATGATCCGGAAAAAGAGGAAGAGAAATCAAGAATGCTTCTTGATATGGGATGCGATGTTATGACACAGCATTGTGACACACCGTATCCACAGACTCTTGCACAGGAATATGGTGTGTATGGAATCGGATATAATTCTGATATGAGTAAGGAAACACCGGATGCCTGCCTTACCAGTGTTATTTGGAACTGGAGTGCTTATTATACTTCTGCGGTTAAGAGCATTATAAATGGAACATGGGATGGCTCAAATTACTTTGGAGGTATGCAGGAAGGCCTTGTCCAGATTACCAGACTTGCAGATTTCTGCGCAGAGGGGACACAAGAAAAGGTTGATGAAGCAACACAGGCAATATTGAGTGGGAACTTTAATGTATTTGATGGTGTTATGGAGACGAATACAGGTGAGAAAATAGGTGTTGAGGGTGGAACACTTGATGATGCGACAATTACAGGAGGCATAAACTGGTATTACAGGAATGTCATTGTAGTTGAGTAAGGAGGAGCACATGAAATTGACATTGAGAAAAAAGATTATGATATGTTCCCTGTTTCCGGTAATATTGCTGGGATTTATTGTAATCGTTCTGGTAAATACTGTAGTAAAGGATGCAATCAATGAGCAGATCGAGAATGCATTGAAAGGAACGGCTGTAGCAACACTTGCAGCTTATGACCAGAACAGCGGAGCTTATTTACAGGCACAGAATGGGGATATCTGGAAGGGAAGCTATAATATATCACAATCAGAGCATTTGGTTGATACGATTAAAGATAAGTCAGGAATGGAGGTTACCTTTTTCTATGGTGATAAACGAATCATGACCTCTGCTATAGATAAGAATGGTAACAGGATTCTTGGAACACCGGCAGGTGAGAAAATCGTACAGAATGTGCTGGTAAATGGAGAAGAATTTTTCAGTAAAAATGTGTCTCTGGATGGAACGATATATTATGGATATTATGTTCCGGTATACCAGAAGGATGATGCTTCTTCACCAATTGGAATGGTATTTGCCGGAAGGGAAAAGTCAGAAGCTTTTCGTGATGTTTTATCAATTATGCGGACGATGGGGCTTACCGTCATCTTCCTTGTAATCTCATGCTGTATTGCAGTGGGATTTGTCGGGACTTCCATTTCCAAAGCGTTAAAGAACAGCATTCAGACAGTACAGGAGGTTGCCTCCGGAAAGCTGGGAGTTAAGGTGGATCAGAAAATGCTTGCCAGAAAGGATGATGTAGGCGATTTGTTAAGATCCATTGCAAGCTTACAAGGTGAACTCTGCAAAATTATTGGTGGCATTGGTGATAGTACGACTATGCTGGTTGAAGCATCAGATTCTCTGGAGCGAACATCCCATGAAACCTATGAAAATCTTGAACATGTCAAGCTTGCAGTCGATTCCATCACAGAGGGAGCCAATGTGCAGGCAGAGGATTCAAGAAAGGCAGCAGATAATGTACAATATATGGGAAATCTTATTATTGAGACAAGAAAGGAAGCAGGGGAACTGAACGGAAGTGCTGATATCATGAAGAAATCCAGTGATGAAGCTGTATTGACTATAGAGGAACTCAAGAAGATAAGTATTGAAGTAAAGTCTGCGATAGAGAATATTGCGCATCAGACAGAGAAAACGAACCAATCAGCGCAGAAAATAAAGGAAGCATCGGATTTCATTTCAGACATTGCAGAAGAAACGAATCTTTTATCCTTAAATGCATCCATAGAAGCTGCAAGAGCAGGTGAAGCCGGAAAAGGCTTTGCCGTCGTTGCGGATCAGATACAGAAGCTGGCGGAGCAGTCTGACCATGCTAGTGGAAGTATTGGTGAAACGGTAAATGAACTGATTCATAATTCAGAGCTTGTGGTGAATACCATGGTGAAGGTAAAAGAAATCATCCAAAAACAGAATGAGCATATTGATAATACAGAGAGAACCGTTAATGGTGTCATGAGTGAGATTGAAACATCTGTGGAGAGTATCAGAAGCATTGAAAATAAAGCAAAGGAACTTGAAAGTTCAAGAGCAGAAGTAGTCAGCATCATTGAAACGTTGTCGGATATTGCACAGCAGAATGTTTCCGGAACACAGGGAACAAATGAAGAACTTAAGGAAGTAACAGGAAACTTTAAGAATCTTGATGAATCAGCACAGAATCTTAGAAATACAGCAGATTTATTAGCTGAAAACATTAGCAATTTCAAATTGTAAAGAAGAAAAATAATTCTGTAGCAGGAAGACTGCTTCAGAATTATTTTTTTATAAATATGTTGACAGACGATATATGTCGTGCTATGATACATTCGTAAAACGATATATCGCAAGACGATATAACGAAGAACGATACAAAAAGAGAGGGAGAAGAAATGGAACAATTAGTAAAAGAAAACACAAATGAAGTACAAGTAGAACAGAAACCGAAGAAAAAGGCATGGAAGGGTATCTTATTCAGCGTTCTTGCATTATTTGCTTTTTGGGGTATTCAGGTTCTGATATCAGGAGCAGCTTCTGTGATATTTATGGGGCAATGCATTGGAGAAGCAGGAGGAGATATGACAGCCGGTCAGGAGCTTTATATGGATAAGATTCAGAATTCAGGCTTTATGACTAACATACTTTGCCTTACAACTGCAATTTCTGCAATCGTAGCAATACTTTGGTATAAGCTTGCTTTTGTCAGGAAGTATACTGTTGAAAAGAAAGAGGAACTTCGTAAAAATGTATTACATGGCAAGGTAATTGCTATGCTGATAATAGTAGCAGTAGGCTGTTATTCACTGGATGTTACAATAGCAAATCTTGTGGCATGGTTAAGTCCGGCTGCTATGGATTCCTTTGATTCAATTATGGGAGCTGCATTGAGTGGCAGTCTGGTTATTTCCTTTCTTACCATGGTGATTCTGGCACCTGTTGCAGAGGAATGTCTTCTGAGAGGCATTGTTTTTCAAATGCTCTCAAAACGCTTCACAGCAATACCGGCAGTTGTCTTATCTGCATTATTCTTTAGTCTGTACCACTTAAATATCATGCAGGCGCTTTATGTACTTCCGCTTGGTTTATTACTGGGATATACAGCCTATAAGTGTAAGTCCGTGTTACCATGTATTTTAATTCATATGGTAAATAATTTAATGCCTTTCCTGATAATGATGCTTCCGGAAGGATTGCATGGTGTAGCGACTTTTGTTACGATCTTTATTGTTTGTGCAGTGATACTCTTTTTCCTGTGGAAAATGCAGAGCAAAGAAGAAAGGTAAGGGTGTTTTATGGGGATGAAGCAGGAGCCGTTAACAGAAAGCTATTTTTATATTTTATTATGTTTATATGCAGAGCCAAGGCATGGTTATGGTATTATGCAGGAAGCTGCAAGGCTGTCTGCTGGCAATGTGAAAATTGGTTCAGGAACAATGTACGGTGCGGTAAGTAATATGCTCAAAAAAGGCTGGATTATAGAAACGACAAGTGATGATCCAAATGATGCCAGAAAGAGACTGTATCAGCTTACGGATGAGGGCAGGAAAACATTATGGGCTGAGATAGAACGTCTGCGTCATTTGGTAAACAGTGCTGAAGCGGTTACAGGAGGTTACAGCCATGAAGAATAAAAAGATAAGCCATAAGGTTTATGGCGTTTGGGAGTATGAGAGAGAAATAGAGGATTTGAATAAGCGTTCCCTTGAGGGCTGGCAGCTTGAAAAGGGAGGCTGTTTCCATTCAGAATTTGTACGCAATGAAACAATCCGGTATGTCTATCAGATTGATTATGCACCAAA
>JALEWA010000102.1 GCA_022788085.1 Lachnospiraceae bacterium | reverse complement strand
GAACCATCAGGAATATAATAATATTCCTGTTATTGTTGCGACTTCCAATGAGGATGAGGGCTTAGAACAAAAATGTCTGGAATATGGTGTCTGGGATTTTGTCATGAAACCATATAATCCTTTGTTGCTTCAATTCAGAATCAGAAATGTGATTGAAAAGAGCAGAATGCTCATGAGTGAAAGAGATCCGGTGACAGGCCTGTATACAAAGCTTAAATTTTACCAGAAGGTTCGTCAGATGCTGACAGATGTAGAAGGAGAGAAGTTTGCTTTTGTCAGAGTAGACATTGACCGATTTAAAATGATAAATAATTTTTATGGAATTAAAGAAGGCGATAGAGTTTTAAAAAGCATTGCCCAGGAGTTAATCAGAATTTCCAAGGTGTTTGATAATTTCCTGTATGCTCGTTTGGAGAATGATGTTTTTGCCTGCTGCTTACCGTATAAAGAGGAAAATATAGAGCTTTTGGTGAATGCACTTCAACTAAATCTAAGAAAGGTTAATAAAGATTACAATATAAAAGTATCTTGTGGTGTCTATGTTATTAATGATTATAATATGGATGTATCAGAGATGTATGACCGTGCTTATCTTGCAGCAAAGAATTGCAAAGGAAAGTTTGTGCAGAATGTAGCATATTATGATGAAAGCATGATTGAGAATATGCGGCAGGAGCAGTTCATTATTAACGAGGTAAATAAGGCACTGGAAGAGGAACAATTTGATGTATACTTGCAACCTAAGATAAATCTTATTACGGACAAGCCGTATGGTGCGGAAGCACTGGTACGTTGGATGCATCCTACAAAGGGAATGATCGCACCTGGAGATTTTATTCCAATTTATGAGCGAAATGGTATCATAGGTCGTTTGGATCAGTATATGTGGCGACAGGTATGTAAGCTGCTTAGAAAGTGGCTTGATGAGGGTAAGAATCCGGATCCGATTTCTGTCAATGTTTCGAGAGTTAATATCTATAATCCTCATTTGGTAGAGATATTTAATAAATTAATTACCGAATTCAGAATTCCACCGCATTTATTGAACCTGGAGCTGACGGAAAGCGCTTTTATGGAAGATCAGGCACTTGTTATGAAGACCATGAAGCGATTACATGAGATAGGATTTCAGATTATGATGGATGACTTTGGAAGCGGATATTCATCCTTGAATGTACTTAAGGATATGGAAGTAGACTATTTGAAGATAGATATGAAGTTCCTTCAGCAGGATGAAGGCTTTAACGGAAAAGGAGAAAAGGTACTTACTTCTGTTGTACGAATGGCAAAGTGGCTGCATCTTCCTTCTATCGTGGAGGGTGTGGAAACGCAGGAGCAGGTAGACTTTCTGAAGTGTATCGGTTGCGAATATGCACAAGGCTTTTATTTTGCGAAGCCTATGCCTGTGGACGAGTATGAGAAATACATAAAAAAAGAGCAAAAGAAAGTGGCACAGGGAATATCGTACAAGAATGTGAGTATGATAAGCGAGCTTTGGAATACGCGTTCAACAGTCAGTATGCTATTTGATGTGCTGGATGTTCCTATTGCTGTATATGAGTATCGTAATGATAAAATGGAGCTGTTAAGATGTAATAAGCTATATGAAGATTGTATTGTTATCGAAGATAGTGAAATACAGGATGAGGAACGGGAAGAACTCCGAAAAGCATTTGAGAAACTGGCAAAAGGTAAAAACGATTTTCATATTGAAATTTTAAGAGAACAGGAAAAATATTATCGTTTATCCATAAAACAAATTGGAAACAGGTCTGATACATTAATTATTATGGTAACATACCTTGATATAAGCGATTACAAATGATTCTAATAATATCATAATGGAAAAGTGAAAATACTGAAGGAGGACTTTTATATGAGATTAGTAACACGTTCGGATTTTGATGGTCTGGTATGCGGTGCATTATTATTGGAGGCTGGCATAATTGATCATTGGAAATTTGCGCATCCAAAGGATTTACAGGATGGACTTGTAGAAATAAATGAAGATGATTGTTTGGCAAATGTGCCATTTGTAGAAGGTTGTGGATTGTGGTTCGATCATCATTCCAGTGAGCACGAAAGATTGGAACTGAAGGGAAAATACAAAGGTGAAAGCCGTATTACGCCATCCTGTGCAAGAATTATATATGAATATTATGGTGGGGAAAAGCGATTCCCTCAATTTGGTGAAATGATGGAGGCAGTCGATAAGGTGGATTCCGGAAATCTCACAATTAATGAGGTTATGAATCCCACCGGTTGGATTCTGGTTGGATTTTTAATGGATCCAAGAACCGGACTGGGTCGCTGGAGACAGTTTTCGATTTCCAATTACCAGCTTATGGAGAAGCTGATGGTTGCCTGCCGTACCATGAATACAGAGGAGATTTTAGCACTTCCGGATGTACAGGAACGAATTGAAGTATATCAGGAGCAAACCGAGAAATTTAAGGAAATGGTGACAAAGTATACCAGAACAGAAGGAAATGTTATCATTACGGATTTACGGGGCGTTGATCCTATTTATACAGGTAATCGTTTTATGATTTACAGTATGTATCCGGAGCAGAATATCTCTGCATGGATTGTAAGTGGAAGAGGTGGAGTTGGCTGCTCTGCTGCGGTTGGATATAGCATTATGAATAGAACTTCTAATGTCAATGTTGGAAGTCTCATGCTAAAGTATCATGGAGGCGGTCATAAGAAGGTGGGAACATGTCAGTTCAGTGAGGAAAATATGGAAGAGGAACTCCCAAAGATGCTGGCTGAACTTTGTGAACAGGCGAATGGATAATGAAAAAGAATGGCTATATGCAAAAAGCGCATGTAGTCATTTTTATATTGCGAATAATAGAAATCATTCGTATACTATTATAGTGTATACAAAAATGGTAATACTAAAAAGAAATGATAAACAGGTAAGGAAAAATAATATGCTGGAAAAAGAAAAACTGACATTTCATCCTATTTCTATGGAGGATCAGGATTGGATAACAAAAAAGTTGCAGGAGGATGATTTAGGAGCCTGTGAATATACATTTGCGAATAATTTCATATGGAGTGAAGTATATGAGGTAGAGGTTGGTCAGGTATTTGACTGTGGCGTTATCCGATACCGGGAAAATGGAAATTTTGAATATTCTTTTCCGTTTGGAAATGGTGATAAGAAGAAAGCGATAGAATTACTTCGTGGAATATGTTCGGCACACAATCACAAGTTGTGCTTATATCCTATTGTGGACGAAGACCGTAAGGAACTGATTGAATGGTTCCCTGGAGAATTTGAAATTGATATTGATAGAAATGATTTTGATTATGTATATACGGTAGAGAAATTATCTACTCTTCGAGGTAAAAAACTGCATGGCAAGCGTAACCATATTGCACGATTTATGGATGACCAGGACTGGAGCTATGAATCACTTGATAAGAGCAATATGGATGAATGCCGCAGGATGGCAAAGCTTTGGACTGAGCAAAGGGAAGATAAATGGAATGATGAGATGGAACAGGAAATGAAGGTATTGGAAAAGTCATTGGATTATTTTGATGAGCTTGGACTTTTCGGTGGAGTTCTTCGTAAAAAAGGTGAAATCGTAGCTTTTACCATTGGAGAACGATTGAATTCCGATACTATGGTAGTTCATTTTGAAAAGGCATTTCCGGAACTTCAGGGAGCGTATCCTATGATTAATCAGCAATTTGTTCTTCACGAGGGACAGGAATTTACCTATGTGAATCGCGAGGAAGATACAGGAGATTTGGGACTGCGTAAGGCAAAGCTGTCTTACTATCCTGATATATTGCTGAAAAAGTATAGTGCAGTAGAAAGTCATGTTGTTTTTGCAAATGAAACAGAAGAAGAGCAGATTTTAAGAATCTGGGAGGAATGCTTTGGTGATTCGAAGGAATACATTAAGATGTATCTGGAAAAGCGTTTCGAAACAGAGAATATGATGGTCATTCATGAAGATGGAAAAATAGTTTCCATGGCAAGTTTTCTGCCGGTGCAGATTACTATTAATGGCAAACAGGAGCCGGCACGCTATGTGTATGCAGTTGCAACACTTCCGATGTACAGGAAAAAAGGTTATGCTTCTGAGATTATAAAGCATGCTGCCGGTAAATATCAGGAACCGCTCATCTTACAGCCTGCTGATGATGCACTGGAAGCATATTATGGCAATCTGGGATTTATTTTAGCTTTTGAGTCAAGTCCTTGTTGGATTTATGAAGGCTCTGCAAAATGGGAAAGTCAAAGTGTGACACGAATGTCAGAAATTGATTTGGATAGATGGAAGATGGAAACAATCAATGCATGTGAATATAAGAAATTACGTGATTCTCATTTTGCAGGCGAAGGTTATGTGGAATGGGATGAAGATGCCATTCAATTTGCAATGGAAGAGAATACCTTTTGCGGAGGTGAAGCCGTGAAGCTTATGAATGGCGAGAAAGAAGAGCTTCTTATGTATTGTATAGAAAGGAATAAGCTTTGTATTGTAGAAACTACTATGGAAGAAGAGGAGTTAAGAAAGCTTCTTCCTGAAATGATGAAGAATATGGGAGTAAGTAAGGCATATGCATCCAATGCAGGCGGTATGGTTTTACTACCGCAGAATCTTACATGGATAGAGAAAAAGGGATATTTAAATCTTACGTTAGGATGAATGAAGTATGAAAAAACAGGAAAACGGAATAACAGAAGGAGTCATCTGGAAGCAGCTTCTGATGTTCTTCTTCCCAATACTTATTGGAATCTTTTTTCAACAGTTATATAATACAGTAGATTCCATTATAGTAGGAAAATTTGTAGGAAAAGAAGCATTATCAAGTGTCGGTGGTTCTTCCAGCCAGATTATCAATCTGGTTGTAGGTTTCTTCACCGGCATTTCTACAGGGGCTTCGGTTCTTGTGGCGCAGTATTTTGGTGCAAAGGATGAGACGGGCTTAAGTAATACCTTACATACAGCATATGCGTTTGCCATATTAGGTGGGATTGTGTTTGGATTACTTGGCATTGTGCTTGCCCCAGAAGTACTAAGATGGATGAATACACCCAAAGAGCTTATGCAGGAATCTGTCAAATATGTAAGAATCTATGCGGCAGGAATGGTCTTTGTATTTGTTTATAATATGGGAGCTGCCATTTTAAGAGCAGTAGGAGATTCTAAACGGCCACTATATCTTTTGATCATCTGCTGTATCATCAATATCATTTTTGATTTTGTTTTAGTACTGGGTTTTCAGGGCGGTGTTGTGGGAGTGGGAATTGCAACGTTGCTTTCTCAGGCAGTAAGTGCCATTTTAGTAACATTACTCATTATGTATCGGACAAAGGAACTTAAGCTGGAGCCTGGTAAGCTTTGCCTGAAACCACTTTTTCTTAAGAAATTGCTATGGATTGGACTGCCAACAGGAATAGAGTCAGCAATGTATAGTATTTCTAATGTCATTATTCAGGCAGTCCTGAATGACTTTGGTGTAGACACTGTAGCAGCATGGGCAGCATTCGGTAAGATTGACAGCTTTTTCTGGATGATCAACAATGCCTTTGGTACTTCTATTGTAACCTTTGTAGGACAAAATTTTGGCGCAGGTAAAATGGACAGAATAAAAAAGGCGGTCAGAATCTGGCTGGTGATTTCGATTGTAACTGCATGGGTAGTAAGTGGACTGATTCTGTGGAATGACCGATTATTACTCGGAATATTTACTTCAGATACGTCGGTTATTGACATCGGCGTACGAATGGTCTGGAGTATAGCACCGTTTTTCTTCTTGTTTGAGTTCATTGAGATTTTATCAGGAGCTTTGCGTGCAGAAGGCTATGTCATGGTTTCAACGATTATGGTTTTATGCGGAACCTGCTTGTTCCGAATTATCTGGGTAACTGTTATTACAGCAGGAAAGAGTCTGGAAATGATATTGTATTGTTATCCGATTACGTGGAGTATTTGTGCGGTTATGTTTATTATGTACTATCTATGGAAGCAGAGAAAGGTGTATGACAGGAGGTTATAAAGTATGGAAAATGAAAAAATGATTGAGGACATCTTAAAGCATCTGGATGGTGAAACACAGGCAGGTGTCATGCGTATGAGTGTGGAAATGGATTCACAAAAAGAAGAGACAGAAATATCCAGAAAATGTTGTAACATGTATGGAAGACCGGCAAATGAAACAGTGGGATTGCTGGACTGCTATACGGATATGAATGCAGGAAAGCCGGATAATGAATAGGTGAGAGAATATATTATAAGAATTAGACTTGTATTTTTATGTAAATGAATTTATAATGACAACGTGGCTATGAAAATTATAAATAGTTGCATAACGAAATATAATAGTAGGGGAGCTTGTATACAGGCTGAGAGGAAGGTGTGACCTTCGACCCATAACCTGATTTGGATAATGCCAACGTAGGGATGCCTGATGATACATGTTATTTATGTGGGAAGTTGCCTTATGGCTGCTTCTCATTTTTATATGATAAAAAATTGCGGGCACAGTAGTAGTTCATCAAGAATTTCCAAGAAATTCATACGGAGTATGTTGCTGCGTAAATGCATAGATTAAGGAGAAAAATATGGTACAAATTAATGGGAAGCCTGTTGATGCAGCAGGAAAGACAATTCTGGAATATTTGCAGACGACAAGCTATAAGCTGGAAAGCATTGCAGTAGAAAGGAATGAAGAAATTATTCCAAAGTCTAAGTATAGTGAAGTAATGATTCAGGACGAAGATGTCATAGAAGTCGTCAGCTTTGTAGGAGGTGGCTGATTTGGCACAAATTCCATCCAGGGAAGAAATGCTGCATGCATTAGAAGAGCGGCATGGTATAGAGACTCAGAAAAGGTTCTCTAAGGCAAGTGTTGCAATTTGTGGGCTTGGAGGGCTTGGGTCTAATATTGCGATTATGCTTGCACGTGCCGGAATCGGAAGATTACACTTGATTGATTTTGATAAAGTGGATCTATCGAATTTGAACAGACAGCAGTATGCAGTTTCACAGCTTGGCATGTACAAGACGCAGGCACTTACAGAGACATTAAAAGCAATCGCACCGTATTGCGAAATCGTGGCGAGGACAGAACGCATTACAGAGAATAATATAAAAGATTTATTTTGTGATGAGACGATTATATGTGAAGCCTTTGACAAACCGGAAGCAAAAGCAATACTGGTGAACGGTGTGGCAGAGCACTTCCCGGATAAATATCTCGTTTCCGGATCGGGAATGTCAGGTTTTGAATCAGCTAACTCCATTATAACACGTAAGCTGACAAAACATTTTTACCTATGCGGAGACGGAGTAAGTGATATCGCAGACGGTATAGGACTTGTTTCAACGCGAGTCATGGTATGTGCAGCACATCAGGCACATATGGTGCTTCGGATATTAATGGAAGAGTATGAACCTTAGTCACTCTGTGCTCATCCAATGAGCAACGAGTACTAATGATTGGGAAGGAAAGGAATGGATTTAGGATGCAGACAGAAGACAAATTAGTGATAGGTGGACATGAATTTCACTCAAG
>JALEWA010000083.1 GCA_022788085.1 Lachnospiraceae bacterium | reverse complement strand
ATCCTGGAAAAATCAGGGACATTACCTTTGATCATATCTATATGAAGGCAGAATCCAGTATCTTCATAGCAGGCGAAGAGGATGCGAGAGTGGAAAATATAGCGTTGTCTGATTTGCATATCACAATGTGCAGTCAGGGAACGCAGGAAAGTGGCTGGTTTGATGAACAGCCATCTGAGCGGAATGTATATCCACATAAGATCCCGGCTGCATATGCCAGATGTGTAGATGGCATAGAAATTAGTGGAAAAGTTCGGTTTCAAAAGCCATATTGTGTGGAAAAGAATGGATTATTTGAATTGGAAGAATGTACGAGAGAAGAAATCAGATTGGTAGAGGGGTAAAATAACTATATCTTTATGCATATTGTATAGTGTTATCGAAACGATGAAAATTTATTTTGGCATATTAAATTGTTTAAAAATTCAGTGTTATAGTGTATAATATTAGAATATAACACGAAAATGTATAATAAATAAAAATTGTAATGATGAAGGTGCGAAATCGTTACAAAAGTTTATACATCAAAAGGGGAGGTATGACAATGCCAAAGAAACCAGAAATTGATAAAGAAATGTTTAAGCGTAGTGTTCTTTATAATATTAAGACACTATATCGAAAAACATTGGAGGAAGCTACTGAACAACAGATTTTTCAGGCAGTTTCCTATGCAGTAAAGGATGCTATTGTAGATAACTGGCTCAAAACTCAGGAAGTCTATGAGAAAAAAGATCCGAAGATTGTTTATTATATGTCCATGGAGTTCCTGATGGGTCGTGCACTTGGAAATAATATTATCAACCTAATGGCTTACAAGGAATTTGCAGAGGCGTTGGAGGAGCTTGGACTTGACCTTAATGTGATCGAGGATCAGGAGCCGGATGCAGCACTTGGAAATGGTGGTCTTGGAAGACTGGCAGCTTGTTTCCTTGATTCGTTGGCAACCTTAGGACATGCAGCATATGGATGTGGTATCCGCTATCGTTACGGTATGTTCAAGCAGGAGATTCGTGACGGCTTCCAGATAGAAGTGCCTGATGACTGGCTTCATGAGGGAAATCCTTTTGAACTGAGAAGACCCGAATATACGAAGATTATCAAGTTTGGCGGTCGTGTAGTAACAAGGGAAGAAAACGGCAGATTGTATTTTGTACAGGAGGATTATCAGTCTGTCAAGGCAGTTCCTTATGATTTACCAATCGTAGGCTATGGAAACGGTATTGTAAATACTCTTCGTATCTGGGATGCGCAGCCTATGGACTGCTTTAGCCTTGATTCTTTTGATAAGGGTGATTATCAGAAGGCTGTTGAACAGAATAATCTTGCAAAGAATATTGTTGAGGTACTTTATCCAAATGATAACCATATGGCAGGAAAAGAGCTTCGTCTGAAGCAGCAGTATTTCTTTATTTCAGCTTCTGTACAGACAGCAGTAGAGAAATACATGTCAAAGCATGATGATATTCATAAGTTCTATGAGAAAGCGACCTTCCAGTTGAATGATACACATCCGACTGTAGCCGTTGCAGAATTAATGAGAATCCTTTTGGACGATTATGGTCTGGAATGGGAAGAAGCATGGGAAATCACAACAAAGACATGTGCTTATACCAACCATACCATTATGTCAGAGGCATTGGAAAAGTGGCCAATTGATCTGTTTTCAAGACTGCTTCCTCGTATCTATCAGATTATTGAAGAGATTAACCGCAGATTCCTGATGGATATTGTAAACAGATATCCGGAACCGGCAGATAAGATTAAGAAAATGGCAATTATTTCTGATGGTCAGGTTAAGATGGCACATCTTGCTATCGTTGCAGGCTATTCCGTAAACGGTGTTGCAAGACTTCATACGGAGATTCTTAAGAATCAGGAATTAAAGGACTTCTATGAGATGTTCCCACAGAAGTTCAATAATAAGACAAATGGTATTACACAGAGAAGATTCTTACTGCATGGTAATCCATTACTTGCCGACTGGGTAACAAAACAGGTTGGAGATGGCTGGATTGTAGATCTTCCTGTTATTAAGGGTATTGAAAAGCTCGCAGACGATCCAAAGGCTCAGAAGGAGTTCATGGAGATCAAGCGAAAGAACAAAGAGAGACTGGCAGCCTATATTAAGGAGCATAATGGCATTGAGGTAAATCCTGATTCTATCTTCGATGTACAGGTAAAACGTCTGCATGAGTATAAGAGACAGCTTCTTAATATCCTGCATGTTATGTATCTGTATAATCAGATGAAGGCAAATCCATCTATGGAATTCTATCCAAGAACCTTTATCTTCGGAGCAAAGGCAGCGGCAGGTTATAAGAATGCAAAGCTTACCATTAAGCTGATTAATTCCGTTGCAGATGTTGTAAATAATGATCCTGATGTAAACGGCAGAATCAAGGTTGTATTTATCGAGAACTACCGTGTATCCAATGCAGAGATTATCTTTGCGGCTGCTGATATTTCGGAGCAGATTTCTACGGCAAGTAAGGAAGCAAGTGGAACAGGTAATATGAAGTTCATGCTAAATGGTGCCCTTACTCTTGGTACGATGGATGGTGCAAACGTGGAAATCGTAGAAGAAGTGGGCATGGAAAATGCATTTATCTTCGGTTTAAGCTCTGATGAGGTTATCCGTTTTGAGAATTTTGGCGGCTATAACCCGATGGATATCTATAATAGTGATACAGATATCAGAAAAGTGGTTGACCAGTTAGTAGACGGCACCTTCTCCAAGGGAGACAGAGAGCTGTTTCGTTCCCTGTATAATTCACTCCTGAATACACAGAGTACGGATAAAGCTGACCGTTACTTCATTTTGAAGGACTTCCGTTCTTATGCAGAAGCTCATAAAAAGGTAGAAGCAGCATATAAGAATACAAGCGGATGGGCTAAGAGCGCTATCCTTAACGTAGCTAATGTCGGCAAGTTCTCATCAGACAGAACCATTAAGGAATATGTAGATGAAATCTGGCATTTGGATCATGTAGAGATTGAATAGGTAATAGGAACAGGTATGTGGATAGTATCACATACCTGTTTTTAGTTATGGCAATGAGAAAATGGACATTGTGCTTGTAGAAAAGTTAAGTTTTTCATCATTTTCCATTGCATAAGTAGCTGGGATTATAGTATATTAAATTTAATGTTTACTTGTAGTTATGTATATTTATACAGGTAAAGCATGAGATAAATCCGAATGGAGTCTTTCATGTGTAAGACACATGGTATATGAAATAAGATAAGTGTGTATAAGTAATAGAAAGGATAGGTGTTATATGATTCAGTTACTTGACGGCGGCGTATATTTGCTGAACGGAACAGAGCTTGTTGCAGACAATGGCGAGGCAGCAGAAGCCATTAAGGCAAAAACAGGCAAGGATGTTATTAAGGAAGAGGCAGCTAAGGAGACAATTGCGTATGGTATCCTTGCAGACCACAATACTTCCGGAAATATGGAGAAGCTTAAGATAAAATTTGATAAGCTTACTTCCCATGATATTACTTTCGTTGGTATTATTCAGACTGCTCGTGCATCAGGATTGACAAAGTTCCCGGTTCCTTATGTATTAACAAACTGCCATAATTCTCTCTGTGCAGTAGGAGGAACTATCAATGAGGATGATCACATGTTTGGTCTTACCTGTGCAAAGAAGTACGGTGGAATGTACGTACCACCTCATCAGGCAGTTATCCATCAGTTTGCAAGAGAAATGCTTGCAGGCGGCGGTAAGATGATTCTTGGTTCTGACTCTCATACACGTTATGGTGCACTTGGTACTATGGCAATGGGAGAAGGCGGACCTGAGCTTGTAAAACAGTTATTGAATCAGACCTATGATATCAATATGCCGGGTGTTGTTGCTGTTTACTTAGAGGGTGAACCTGTTAAGGGTGTTGGCCCACAGGACGTTGCACTTGCTATTATCGGAGCAGTATTTAAGAATGGCTATGTTAAGAATAAGGTAATGGAGTTCGTTGGACCTGGTGTAGCAAATCTTTCTGCCGATTTCCGTATTGGTATCGACGTTATGACAACAGAGACAACCTGTCTTTCTTCTATTTGGAAAACAGATGATGAGATTAAGGAATTCTATGAGATTCATGGAAGAAGTGAAGAATATAAGGAATTGAATCCAGGACAGGTTGCTTATTACGATGGATGTATCAAGATTGATCTTAGCAAGGTTAAGCCTATGATTGCTATGCCATTCCATCCAAGCAATACTTATACCATTGAAGAGCTGAATGCAAATCTTATGGATATCCTCGATGACTGTGAGAAAAAGGCACTTGTAAGCCTTGATGGTGCAGTAGATTTTACGCTCAAGGATAAAGTAAGGAATGGCAGGTTATACGTAGAGCAGGGTATTATTGCCGGTTGTGCAGGCGGTGGCTTCGAAAATATTTGTGCAGCAGCAGATATCTTAAGCAATGCAAGCATCGGATCTGATGAATTTACTTTAAGCGTATATCCGGCATCTATGCCTATTTATATGGAATTAGTAAAGAATGGTTGTGCAGCTAAGTTAATGGAGACAGGTGCTATTCTTAAGACAGCATTCTGTGGACCTTGCTTTGGTGCCGGTGATACACCTGCAAATAATGCATTATCAATCCGTCATTCAACCAGAAACTTCCCTAACAGAGAAGGTTCTAAGCTTCAAAATGGTCAGATTGCATCAGTAGCACTGATGGATGCTCGTTCCATTGCCGCAACAGCAGCAAATAAGGGTTATCTGACACCTGCTACAGAGTTTGATGGTGATTTTACGAAGTATAAGTATTTCTTTGATAAGAAGATTTATGAGAACCGCGTATTCGATTCCAAGGGTGTTGCTGATGAGAGTGTAGAAATCAAGTTTGGTCCAAACATTAAGGATTGGCCGGCTATGGTAGCGCTGACAGATAATCTTTTGTTAAAGGTGGTATCTGAGATTCATGATCCGGTTACTACAACAGATGAGCTGATTCCTTCCGGAGAGACATCTTCCTTCCGTTCTAATCCACTGGGACTTGCAGAGTTTACCTTATCCAGAAAGGATCCAAACTATGTAAGACTTGCAAAGGAAGTACAGGCTGCAGAGAAGGCAAGAGAGGAACAGACTTGTCCAATACAGAAGTTCCCTGAAATCGAGGATGCTTGGATGACAATGAAGGAAATCACACCGGATGCAGACCGTTACAACACTGGTATCGGAAGCACGATTTTTGCAGTTAAGCCAGGTGATGGTTCTGCAAGAGAGCAGGCAGCAAGCTGCCAGAAGGTACTTGGTGGTTGGGCAAACATTGCTAATGAGTATGCAACCAAGAGATATCGTTCTAACCTGATTAACTGGGGTATGCTTCCATTTATCATCAAGGAAGGTGAACTTCCATTCAAGAATCTGGACTACATCTATATTCCGGGTATTAAGAAGGCAGTAGAAGAGAAGGCATCCGTAATCAAGGCTTATGTTGTAGGCAACGGACAGAAGAAGGAATTCGAGCTGACTCTTGGTGAGCTGACTGATGAAGAGAGACAGATTATCCTGAAGGGATGTTTGATCAATTATAATAGAGTATAAGAATAAAAAACCTCAAAAGCGTTTTGCTTTTGGGGTTTTCTATTTAAGAAAACCTTCTTTTCTGCCGATATATATTCTGTATGGACACGAAGTAAAAAGCTAAGGATAGCGCATAGGAGAGTAGGATATGTCTATGACACTTGCAGAGAAGAAGGATTCCAAATCACTTCTTCGACGAATTCAAGGTGAACTTTCCAAATACTTCGTGACAGCTAAGTCTAACACATTTGAGGAAACAAGCGAATATCTGGGAACAACAAGTATTGCAGATGATAAGTCAAATATTTCATATGTTCTATATGCACATTATATGAATCATTCAACCAAAGAAAATCCAATTATAGGTGTGAGAGGCCATTACCGGGGAGAAGATATATGCCTGCAGGTTTACATAAGATTAATAAATCCAAAACATGCGACTATGCTGGAAATGTTTGCATTATGCAGCTTTGCGGATGATATAGGACTCTGTAAGGACAAAAATACAAGCTTTTTTCCTGAGCTAAGAAGTTATGTTCGTAATGCAGCAGCGCATGGAATCAATAAGAAGATTACCGGATATAAGGAGTTCTGCATTAAAAAAATAGATTGGGACAGTGTAATCAATCAAGTAAAGGATATCTATTTAAAGGAGGAAGCATTTGAGCAGTATCAGGAGTGTTTAAAACTAATGGATATGTTTGATCATTTTTATGAAAAGCTGCGCTGCGGAAACTCATAAAGAAATTCATTTATTTGTTTTTAACAAATCCATCAAGTAGTCTTTACTACATGGTGGATTTTTGTATATACTGAGTATATTACAAAAAACAATCCGGGAGAAATGCAACATGAAAAAACATTTAAAATACATCCTTCTTACATTAGCCATTGTGGTTGTGTTAGGAGTTGTATTCTACAAGAATCTTGATTATTCCTATGAAATGCAGGGAGAGGCAGAGAATATACTGGATAGTGCATATGTTGGGGCAACAGGATATGATGTAGCTGGACATGTATTTACAGTAAATGGTGAAGACCCACAATTCTATCTCGCAGGAATGTCGCAGCAAATTGGTGGTATTGAACTCGTATTGGCCAATCCTTCAGCAGAAATTCAACCAATACCGGTTCAGGTATTTTATGCAAAGGAAGGGGAAAACTATTCTGAAAAGCATTCCGTAAAGACAAGCATTCAGCAAGGAAATGCGACCTGTCAGTTGCCGATTCCATTAGCCCAATATGCGAATCTGCGTTTTGATATAGACGGTGATTTTACATTGAGTGAGATTCGGGCATACACAGCAAAAACGAAGATTACACCGGTTATTTCTAATAAAACGGTAAATAACTGTTTGATGTATTTCCCTGCAGTTATTGCTGGATTGATACTGATTTTCTGGGCACATGGCACACGGGCAAAAGGAATGGATGCGAAGGCCTATGTGAAAAATGTATTATTTGGTCCTGAGACAGGAGTAGACAGACAGGTACATTTGGATTATCTTAGAATTCTTGCAGCAATATTGGTTATTTTGGCGCATACCTGTTCGCCGGTGGTAGACTCGGCAGATGCGGATTGGAAAAGACTGTTAATTGTAGGTGGACTTAGTATCGGCTTATGCTGCAACATGATTTATGTGATGCTTTCCGGTAATCTTTTGCTTGATTCAAAAAAGGAAGAAAAAGTTTCCGCTTTTTATTTAAGACGAGCTTCTAAGGTTATCATTCCTCTGATTGCCTATTATATGCTCCTTCTGATTCTGGGAAATGAAGTAAGCTTGCTGCCACCCAAAAATATTGTTGCGGCATGTAAATGGATTGTGACAGGAGCATCGGATGTAGGACCGCATCTGTGGCTGGTTTACACTATCATAGCTTTGTATTTTGCAACGCCATTCTTCCGAGTTATGGTACAGAACCTAAATACAAGGATGCTGTTTTCACTTGCAGCAGTGATTCTTACATTAAATGCTTTGACAACCTATCTTCCATTATTCGGTATGAGCTTTGGTGCAACAGGATTTCTTGCTAACTGGGATGGTATCTTCCTGCTTGGCTATATATTATCACGAAACGAATGTCGTAAATATGACAACAAAATCATTGGTGTCGGAGTGATTGCGTTATTCATATCAATAGGAGTTGTATTTACCGACTCTTCAAAAATGAACTACGTATATAGTAATGCGTTGACATTAATCCTGGTATCCTGTGCCATTTATACGGTATTCTTAAAATATAAGGATAAATTCTGTGGTAAGAGCAATTTATTAATCAGGATGTGTTCTAAATACAGCTATGCGATCATCCTGATTCACTGGTATGGATTGTATGTTGTTGTACAGGGCAAGCTGCATATTACGGCACTTCGTTTTGGCTGTATAGGAGGCATCGGAGCAACAGTTGTTACAGCTTTCCTTGTGTGTCTTGGTATGGGGATCTTATATGATAATACGGTTGTCATTGTATGCAATGTTCTGTTTGAAAAAGTAATCACAACATTTGGAAAAATCATGCATAAAACAAAATAAACGATATATACTAAGGAAAGAAAGAGCCAAAGATTACTTCGGCTCTTTTTTCGTGACAAAAGTGTATAGATTCTAAAAATCAGGCAATGCTACTATTGAGGTGATGAGAATGAATAAACGTAAAAAGCGTTCAGGTTTGCAGAAGGAAAAGGTGTCCGTGATTGCGGCATCCGTCTTCGTATTATCAGCTCTAACTCTGACAGGAGTATATATGGCAGCACAAAAAGACTCGAATAAAGAGGAAAATCGAATAGATTTTGCGCAGCTGGAGCAACAACAGAATAAGGCAGAAACAAAGGATGAACTGGTAGCAGATGGAAGATTTACAAGAGACGAGAATACGGATTTGAGCCAGAATAATGATATGGATGTAGATCCGAATTATATGGAAGTAAATTCAGGCGAGGTAAAAAATGACAGAGCATCACTTGCGATGCAGGAGCCCGAAGAAACAACACAGAAGGAAACAGAGATTGTTGCCAAGCCACAGGAAGTAGAAACACAGGAAGCTCAGGTTGTAGCGAATACTCCTTCTTTTCATGCAGAGGATAAGCTTCAATGGCCTGTTGCAGGTGAAGTTCTGCTTGATTACAGCATGGATAAGGCAATTTACTTCTCTACGATGCAGCAATACCGTTACAACCCTTCTGTTGTTATTGCAGCAAAAGAGGGTGACACGATTACAGCAGCAGCCGATGCTACTGTAAAGAAGATTTACCATGATGCCCAGACGGGTGACAGCATCCTTTTTGATCTAGGAAATGGTTATGAGCTGACTTATGGACAGTTAACGGATATTACTCTTAAGGAAGGGCAGCAGGTGAAAGCCGGAGATACCATTGGTAAAGTTGCAAAACCAACAATCTTCTATTCTGTAGAAGGAAGTAATGTCTACTTTAAAATGACAAAGGATGGAGAACCCGTAAATCCTTTGGAAAATATGGAGTAAACAGGTGTTATTGCTTGAACATGCAATCATTCATCCGATGAAGGAAGAAAGCGGTAAGAGGGAGGATACCTTTACGGGTAGTATCCTTATCAAAAATGGCAGGATTTTAGAGGTATCTCCCCATTTTACGCTTCCTGAATCTACAGATTGTCAGATCATGGATGTCAGGCATCAGCATGTTTTTCCCGGACTCATAGAGGCTCATTGCCATATGGGAATTACAGAGGAAAAGAAGGGAAAGGAAGGCGATGACTGCAATGAGATGGTACATCCCATTACACCAATGCTTCGTGCAATTGATGCCATTAATACCATGGATGCAGCCTTCCATGATGCAGTGGAGGCAGGCATCACAGCAGCTATGATTGGACCCGGCAGCTCCAACGTTGTCGGTGGCCAATTTGCTGTTATCAAAACAAGTGGCAGAAGAATCGATGACTTGATTATAAAAGCTCCGGCGGCAATGAAAGTAGCTTTTGGGGAAAATCCCAAGGTGAATTTTGAAGCTGCGGAAATTTCTCCGGTAACAAGGATGGGAATTGCAGGACTTTTAAGGCAGGAGCTTACCAAGGCGCGCCAATATCTGGATCAAAGAGGGAAAATAGAACCTGATTTTCACTATGAAGCATGGGTTCCTGTGTTGGAGGGAAAAATACCGCTGAAGGCGCATGTTCACCGTGTAGACGACATTTTTACGGCAATCAGGATTGCAAAGGAATTCCACCTTTCGGTGACACTTGATCATTGCAGTGAAGGGCATCTGATAGCCGATGAGCTTGCGCAAGAAGGTTTTCCGGCGATTGTCGGACCTGATTTGGCAAGCCGCAATAAGATTGAAGTACAGAATGCCACCTTTAAAACAGCGGGAATTCTTGCAAATAGTGGAATCCTGATAGCGATTACAACAGATCATCCCGTATCATTGATACAGACGCTTCCTCTTTGCGCAGGTCTAAGTGTAAAGGCAGGACTTCCTATACAGGAGGGCTTGCGTGCCATTACCATAAATGCAGCAAAAATATGTGGTGTTTCTGACAGGTTAGGAAGTCTGGAACCTGGAAAAGATGCGGATCTTGCTATCTTTGATGGTAATCCGATGGAGATTTTCACGAATACACTGTTGACCATGATTGATGGTAAAATCGTTTATCGAAACGAGAATACAAAGTCTTTACTTGCAGACAAAATGCGTGTACAATGAATGGATGATAGCCAGTTACCATAAAGAGGACATTTGAAATGGAAAAGAAATTACTCTGCCTTTTCCTTGCTCTGCTTCTGACAGCAACCGGATGTGGAACCGGTGTGCAGGAGAAGGAGGAAAAGCAGGAATCAGAGATAAAGGAACAAGTAAAGGAAGAAACATATAAGATAGAACAGCCGGTAGTATTTAATGGGGTAAGCTTAGAACTCCCTGTCAGTATGGTAAGAGCCTTGGTGGACCGAAACGGGTATCAACCGGATCGGGAGAAAAAAGTGATTTTCATTGGTGATAATCTTACAGGCAGCTTTCGGGTAATAAGAGAGGCTGACTGGGAGGTTGTTTATACAGGAACAATACAAAAGCTTTCCACAGCAGGAGATTCCCATGAGAACAGCATTAGTGTGGGGGATTTTTCTGCTGTAACCGAACCGGGAACATATTACATAGAACAAAATGAGGTGGGAAGATCGTATACTTTTGAGATAGCAGAAGAGGTATATGATCCCATTTTTGCGGGGCTTGTGCAGAATCTCCAGGAGGAGCTGCCGCCGGCTGAACAGGTAAGTGCAGAAGATATTTGCAATGTAAGCTTTGGTATGCATTCCATGATGCTTGCATTACAATTTCATGGTACTCTTTTTGAAAAAGACAATAATCTTGTCACACAGCTTTTGAAAATGGCAGAATGGCTGATGACTTTTCAGGATAAAAACGGAAGCATGTTTGAGGATTATGAGGCGACAGCAGCTTTTTGCGGTGTTTTAGCGCAGAGTGCGGATGCCTTTGGAAAATATGATGCCAATGTATCTAAGGAATATAGAGCAGCCTCACAAAAAGCATGGAAGTGGATGGAAAGACAGACACAGGGTGCAAAGGAGAATCCATCAGCACACTTTTATGCGGCCACACAGCTCTTTAAAGTAGAGGGCAGTCGTAATTATGCGGTACTGATCGAAAAATTTCTGGAAAACAGAACAAAGAAAATGACGGAAGACAAATTTGTTTTTTATGGAGCGGTTACTTATCTTGGTACGGTAAAGAATACAAACAGAGACTTATGTACAAAAATCATGAAGGAACTTGTGGATGAAACAGAAGAAATTAACCGTAAGGAAAAGGAAAATCCGTATTTGGTTTCTTCCAATGATATATCACAAAATCTGCAAAAGGTATTGTTGATTTGTTTTGTAGATTATATTACGCCAAGTAATGAATATGCTGTGATTATAGAGAATACATTACATTATCTTTGCGGAAGAAATGCAACAGGTAATATCTATATAGATGAAACAGGAAAATGGCAGCCAAAAGAAGCAGTTTCCGGAAGAACATTGGAATGGAACGGTATTTTACTGTTTTGCCTAAGTGATCTGTTGGATGATGCCGCAGATGATATAAAATAATGTTAGAAAGGTATGGTGAATGATAACATGAAAATTGTAGTATTAGCAGGAGGAATCAGTACAGAGAGAGATGTATCCTTAGTGACGGGTTCCATGATATATAAAGCGCTAGTTAATAAGGGGCATCAGGTGATGTTGCTTGATGTTTATCTTGGGTATGAAGAAGATAATTACAAGGATATCTTTTCCGTAAAGAGGGACTGGAGTGAGAAGATTGGTGCAATCAGCAGCCAGAATCCCGATATCAGTCAGGTAAAGGCAATGCGTAAGGATAATCCGGAATGTGTAATTGGACCACATGTCATTGACATCTGTTCACAGGCGGATATTGTCTTTCTTGCCCTTCATGGACAGAATGGTGAAGATGGAAAGATTCAGGCGATGTTCGACCTGCTGGATATCAAATATACCGGAACAAATTATCTATCCAGTGCACTTGCTATGGATAAGGCCATTTCAAAAGAGCTGTTTGTGAAATATAATATACCGACACCAAAGGGAATTACCGTGGTAGAGGGAGAAAAGATTTGTTGGAACAGCTTTCCGTGTATCGTCAAAGTCAATTGCGGCGGTTCCAGCGTAGGTGTATACAAGGCAATAAATGAGAAGGAACTTGAAGAAGCTTTAGAAAAAGCATTTACCTTTGAAAAGCGTGTTCTAATAGAGGAATTTATAGAAGGAAGAGAGTTTTCTATAGGCGTTATTGATGGAAAGGCTCTTCCAATTATTGAGATTGCTCCCAAGGTTGGATTCTATGATTATAAGAATAAATATCAGGCTGGCTCTGCCATAGAAACATGTCCGGCTGAATTACCACAGAATGTAACAAAGGCAATGCAGGAATGCGCAGAGAAGGTTTATGACGCCTTAAGACTTTGCACTTATGTAAGAATGGACTTTCGTATGGATTCTGATTTTAATTTCTATTGCCTGGAAGCAAACACCTTACCGGGAATGACACCAACCTCTTTGTTACCACAGGAGGCAGCGGCTGTTGGAATTGATTTTGCAGGTCTTTGTGAAAAGATTATAGATATTTCCATGAAGAAGTATCAGGCATAGTAAGGAGCAGGATCACTATGAAGAATATGACATTACATAATATTGCAAAAGCTGTTGGTGGAGAACTTTTGCTTGCAGAAGGAAGAGAAGAAGCTGAGATTAAAGGCGTTGTGCTTGATTCCAGAAAGGTAGAGCCTGATTTTATGTTTGTTGCTACCGTAGGAGAACGTGTAGATGGTCATAGCTTTATTGACAGTGTTTTTGAAAAAGGTGCGTTGTGTGTAATTTGCGAGAAAGAACCAGAAAATCCAAAGGGAGCCTATATTCTTGTGAAGGACAGCTTTCAGGCGTTAAAGGATATAGCAAAATTCTACCGTGAGGGTCTTAATATAAAGGTAGTAGGCATTACAGGTAGTGTAGGGAAGACCAGTACCAAGGAGTTTATTGCCAGTGTACTTGCAACGCATTATAAGATATTGAAGACAGAAGGAAACTTTAATAATGAGGTTGGACTTCCGCTTACAGTGCTTCGAATTAAGGAAGACACAGAAGTTGCAGTTCTGGAGATGGGAATCAGTGATTTTGGTGAGATGCATCGTTTGAGTGAGATTGCAAAGCCGGATATTTGTGTGATTACGAACATTGGACAGTGCCATTTGGAGAATCTTGGTACAAGGGATGGCATTTTGAAGGCAAAATCAGAAATTTTTGACTTCATGAAAGAGGATGGAAGTGTTTGTTTAAATGGTGATGACGATAAGCTGATTACTCTTCAGGATGTAAATGGAAAGAAACCTATTTTCTTTGGAAAGACGTCAAATCAAGCAATTTATGCGAGTGACTGTGAGAATAAGGGTCTTTCCGGAAGTAAGGCAGTTATTCACAGGGAAGGAAGAAGCTTTTCAGTTGCGATTCCTCTTCCAGGTGACCATATGATATATAATGCTTTGGCAGCAACTGCAGTAGCAACTGTGCTTGGGCTTTCTGATGAAGAGATTCAGTCAGGAATTGAAGAGGTTCAATCCGTCGGTGGAAGAAGTCATATTATTCAGGAGGATAATGTGACGATCATTGATGATTGTTATAATGCGAATCCGGTTTCTATGAAGGCAGCAATCGATTTGCTTTCTATGGCTGATTCAAGAACAGTTGCTATTCTTGGCGACATGTTTGAACTTGGAAGTAACGAAAGAATACTTCATGAAGAAGTAGGAACCTATGCAGCATATCGAAATATCGATACGATAATTTGTGTTGGTAATCTGTCTAAGGATATGTATGAAGGTGCAAAATCCTTGGATGGAACAAAAAGTAAAGTTTATTACTATGCTGATAAGGATATTCTTATGGAGCACCTTGGAGAACTGGTTAGAAAGGGTGATTCTGTTCTTGTAAAAGCCTCTCATGGTATGCATTTTGAAGAATTGCTTGATAAAATTTCAAATGTTATCGAATGAGGAATAGTAAAAAAGTGTTGCGGATTGGCAACACTTTTTTTATGAACATTTTAACTTAAATCAATTCTTTGTTCTTAAAATATGTTTCACTTATAATCTGTTGCATATAGGCGCCCGGCTGTTTCTTATATTCGGCAGGGAGATCGCTTATATATACTGGCTTACCATATTCAATAATAACATGTGCTTTTTTGATTTTGGGAAAATGATCTTCTAAAATGGCAGAGCTGTTATTAATGGTAATCGGAACAATCGGACAGCCGGCCTTTTGGGCTATCTTAAAGCTTCCCTCATGGAATGGAAGAAAGGTATCAGCCACCTTATTTCTTGTTCCTTCCGGAAAAATGCAGATTGAAATTCCGTTTTTCATTTTATCAATTGCTTCTAAAATCGTTTTGAGTCCTGCCTTGACATCATTACGGTCAAGGAAGAGACAATGAAGATTGCGCATCCATGTACGAAGTAATGGAACCTTTTCTATTTCTTTTTTTGCAATATAACCTGTTGGTCTTGGGACTCTTGGATAAGTTAATACAATATCAAAGAAGCTTCTGTGATTACCAACATAAAGCACGGGTGTATCCTTTGGGATATTTTCTTCTCCGATATAATCTACCTTGGCGCCTGCAGTAAAGGTACAACAACGAAAAGCCCAATTGACGATGGCAAGTGATGATTTATCCTTTAATTCGGGATTAAATTTACCAATAATCCATTCAATTCCCATAATAGGAATGCTGAATATAAGAAACAAGACAACAAATCCGCCTGTTAAGATAAGTCTGATCATAGAATTCTCCTTTAACAATACATTGGCACGTAATTTCATAGAAATTTACTGCTACGCACATTATATAAAATTTGTTCTGCAAAAGCAATATATGAGCAAAAGAAAAGGCATGAGGGAATAAGTTTCTGAGCATTGTAATATGATATAGTAAGGAAGTATAAAGGAAAGTAAAGGTTATGGGAGGATTGTGTAATAAAATAACAGGCTGGATGAAAAGAGTTATCCTGGTTGCATTTCTTATGGCATGTATGAGCGGATGTGCGATGGAGGGTGAAGAAGAAGCAAAGCTTCGGGACTTGGAATTTACCGTAGTTCCGGCAGAGGAACAGCCACAGGCTTTACTGGATGTTATAGAAGAGAAAAAGACAAGTCCATTTCAAATCAGCTATACGTTGGGGGAAGATCTGTTTCTTGCTGTTGGATATGGAGAACAGCAGACTGGGGGATACAGCATATGTGTAAATTCTTTGTATGAAACCGATAATCATATTGTGGTTGACACAACATTAATGGGACCTGGTTCCGAGGAGAAGGTAATTGACAGCATTACGTATCCATATATTGTAATAAAAATGGAGTTAATTGATAAGGATGTAGATTTTCGGTAATAATTGATTTATACTAAGATTAGGTAGACAACGAGCCAGGCACGAAGTATATGGTGAGTGTGGGGAATTATGAGCTATGCTCATGCTATAACAAATGAAATGTATTGCTATTCAAAAAGGTAAAGGAAAGAGGAAACGTATGTTATGGATAAAAAATGGTAGAGTAATAAATCCATCTACCGGATTAGATGAATACATGAATATTCTGATTAATGAAGGAAAAATATCAGAAATAACCGCAAAAACAATAGAAGAAATTGAAAATGAAAGAGAAACTTGCAAAAATAAATTGGATAAAAATTTGCATGTGATTGATGCATCGGGATGTATTGTGGCTCCCGGACTTGTTGATGTGCATGTTCATTTCAGAGATCCTGGATTTACTCATAAGGAAGACATTGAAACAGGTGCAAAAGCAGCATTAAAGGGTGGCTTTACCAGTGTAGTTCTGATGGCAAATACAAAACCGGCTGTCGATAATGAGGAAACCTTAAGATATATATTAGAGAAAGGTGAAAAGACGAATCTTCATGTGTATACCTGTGCAACGGTAACAAAGGGGCTTGCCGGAAAAGAGCTTACCGATATGGATATGCTTCTTGATAAAGGCGCAGCAGGCTTTACCGATGATGGAATTCCTATTATGGACGAAACAATATTGGAAAAGGCTATGAAGAAGACTGCAGAGCTTGGGGTTCCAATCAGTCTTCATGAGGAGGACGCTGCACTCATTACGAATAATGGCGTAAATCGTGGAAAAGCATCGGAATATTTTGGTATTGGTGGTTCTCCTAGAGAAGCTGAGATTTCATTGATTAAGAGAGATTTGGAGATAGCATTAAAAACGGGTGCTATTTTAAATGTTCAGCACATTAGCACAAAAGAAGGCGTTGAACTTGTAAGGCAGGCTAAGAAGAAATCAAAAACACATGCAATTCATGCAGAAGCAACACCGCATCACTTCAGCCTGAACGAAGAGGCTGTTATGCAATATGGAACTCTGGCAAAGATGAATCCACCATTAAGAGCGGAAGAAGATCGTCTTGCCATAATTGATGGTTTGAAGGATGGTACGATTGATATTATTGCAACAGACCATGCACCACATAGTGAAGAGGAAAAAGCAAAGCCGCTGACAGAAGCACCAAGTGGAATTATCGGACTGGAAACTGCTTTATCCCTTGGTGTAACAAATCTTGTTCATACAGAAAAACTCACCATGAAAGAGTTTCTTGCTGCTGTGACTTGTAATCCGGCAAAAATGTATGGGCTCGAAGCAGGGACGATAGAAGTAGGAAAGACAGCAGATCTTGTGATTTTTGCACCGGATGAGGAATGGGTGGTTGGTAATTTCGAATCGAAATCAAAGAATTCTCCTTTTACGGGAATGCACTTAAAGGGCGTTGTGGAATATACCATTGTTGATGGAAAGGTAGTGTATCAAAAAGGGAAGTAGGACTGATCTACTTCCCTTCTCTCATGCTGCTTGGCGTTACGCCATATGTTTTCTTAAAGGCACGTCTGAATGTATTTGCATTATTATATCCCACAGAAATGTATAATTCATTTAAACTGATATCTGTTTCCTTGATTAATCTGACTGCTTCATTCATTCGAATATTTTCGAGATAAGTAGAGAAGTTTACACCTGTTTTCTCTTTGAACAAATGAGAAAAATAGCTTTCAGAAATCTGGAATTCATCAGAAATCTTATTTAGTCCCATAGAAGGATCCATATAATTGCTCTCAATATATTTTTCAATCGTTGCAATCAGATTAGTATCTTCTGTTTTCGTATTAAACAGTTCGCACAGCGTAAGGGCAATGTCTTCGCAAAGCTTGAAGGTGACGTGCTGGTTAAAACGTTCATCCAGAAGTTGGGTTTTCTCAGCCGGCACCGTGGAAGGCAAAGCAAAACGTGCTTTTAGTAAGGTGTTACGAATATCTGACAGCAGGAATTTTAATATGTTTATAGGAAGAGAACGTTCTTCAATATTTTCCTGATGAATCAGATTAAACAATTCTAATACCTGAGGTGTATTACCGGTGGTAATAAAATGAATGAGTTTCGTGGAAATTTCAGCAGGATAGTAGAAGACATTCGAATCTTTCTTGATAAACTCATAAGGAAAGAAGAAATAATTCTTACTGATATAGCTTGCAGCATCGGTTGCCTGTTGGTAGGATTCCCATACATTCATTAAATAAGGAGTGTTCTTGCCAATTCCTGCAAAAAGCCAGATACCATAGGTGTCAAGCAGATAATTATGAAGGGAGACAATGGTTTCATGAACCTTGAATATGAAAACTTTTTCATCTCTTTCAAGACAGGAAAGTAAGATACCATAGGCTCTGTCTGCAGGATGGAAGCAGTATAGAGGAAGACCAAAATAATTTTGTAAAGCTTCCAGAACTGTCTGATTAAACTCCTCAGTCGTCATACTTTCGTTTACAAAGGTATCAGAATCATTCGTGTTATTATAGGCAACAATATAAAGTCCATTATAATAAAGGGAAGGATCAGTAAGCCCAAGATAATCCTTTATATAGGAAAGTTCTGCCTCTGACGTTACCATACCGGAAAGTAATTGCCGAACGTAAGATTTACAGATAATCGGACGCTGGTTATCAACCATTTCCTGCAAATGGTTTTGTGCTTCTACTGCTTCATGAAGTTCATTACCAAGTTCAATGATTGGCTGCACGTTTCGTTTGGAGAAAAGGATAATCAAAGCACTTCCAAGCAGGAAGCAAAGGGTAAATACACTTAGATAAATAATTTTCCGCGTGGATACGTTAGAAGTACGTTCAAAGGATGGAAATGTATAATAATAAGTATAATCTGTACCACTGGAATGATAGGTACCAATGGTGAAAGTAAGCCCGCTCTGCTCATAATCCGCAAAATCATTTAAAAATTCTAAAGAAGATGAAGTATCCGGATTCTCAGGATAAATCTCACCGATTGTTAATATAGGAAGCAAATCTTTGTTCAATATCATTAAAGAACAATCGTTATCAATATCCTTTAAGTTATCAAAAAGCGATGCAAGTTCGTTCTTCTCTAAAACAAAGCAGACAACAGCATTAGCCTCCATATAGAATAAGTCATTCATATTAATAATGTACATAAAGTAATCTTTGCTATAATTTGGGGCTATGGAGTCCATTGCAATAAATCGGTTATGAAATTCTGGCGTTGTAAGAGCTTTCAACCAGTCTTCGTAGCCTTCCTTTGAATATCTTTTCATCCAATCATAATACCGAACCTCTGATATAAAGTAATTCGGAGAAAGAATGTAACCGGTATTGGGAAGATAACAATAAACCTCTTCAATCGGAAGAAGTGACTCAGGATATACATCGGTAGAAAGCGTTGTAGCAAGTTTATACCCCAGGTCAAAAAATGCACCCTCCGTATCATCGTATGCCATAAGCTTGCGAAAATCATCATTTTGCAATAGCTGTCTGCAATAAACATTCATAATGTTCAAGTCTTTTTCAAAAAGCTCAGCATTACTGATAAAGGTTGATTTCTCCTGTTGATTATAAGAATTTCTTACATTATCCATGGTTGAATGATACAGATAAAAGAACAAAATAAGGATAATCAGTAAAAATACACTGTAAGAGGTTACGGTTCGTAGCATAAGTGCCTGATTATCCATTGTGGAATCTGTATTGTTTTTAGCTTTTTTTCTATTCAAAATCATCAAAGTATACTCCTGTTTCTGATGAATCATTATCAATTATTAGTAATATTGTATCAGTTTTACAAAAAAAATACAACATGTAAGTACTTACACAAACCCTTGAAAAATGGGACTTTTTTCAAAATGTAATCAAATTATGTACCTTATGACAAAAATTGTCGCTTGCGCCAAGGCACATGGCAATGGTAAGGTGAACACAGACAAGCGAAAGCGCTTACGTCGGAACAGACTATAAATTTTATATTAGGGAGGAAAGTAAGAAATGAAAAAGAAAGCATTATCTTTACTTTTATCATCAGCTATGGTAGTTTCCTTAGCTGCATGTGGTAGCTCAGATTCATCTACAAGCACAACCACAGATTCATCTGCTAAGACAGAAGCTTCTACAGAGACAAAGACAGACGCTGCTGCAGAAACATCTTCTTATGAATTAACAGAACTTAATATGGTTGTTAACGGAACTTTAACAGCAACTGTTGATAACGGACAGGCTGAATTCGAGAAGCAGTGGGAAGATGCTGTAAGCGAAAAGCTCGGTCATTCTATCGACTTAAAGATTCAGCAGTTAGATCATTCAGGCTACATTGATGCAGTTGGACGTTTATTTGCAGGTGGAGATTATCCTGATGTTATGATCATGTCAGCAGAGCAGTTCAAGCAGTATGCTCCAACAGGACTTCTTTGGGATATGGCTGATGCATATGCAAATGCTGATTTCCAGTCTCGTATTACATTACCTGCAATTAACGAGAACTTAAAGGATTCTGAAGGCCATCTTTACGGATTTGCTCCTACATATGGTAACGGATGTGTTACTTATATTAAGAAAGCATGGTTGGATGCATTAGGAATCAACGCAGACGACATTAAGACATATGATGATTATTTAAATATGTTAGTAAGATTCCATGAGGAAGATCCTGATGGAAATGGTGTTGCAGGTGATACTTATGGTGTTGTTGCAGCAGGCTTCTTAGGAAATGAAGCTCCATATATCAATTACTTACCGGAATTCTGGCAGGATGCTTATCCGGCATTAGTTCAGGATGATAACGGAACATGGATCGACGGATTCCAGACAGACGCAACAAAGGCAGCTTTATTAAGATTACAGGATGCATACAACAAGGGTGCTATCGATCCTGAATCCTTAACAGCTTCTACAAAGATTGCCCGTGAGAAATGGTTCTCTAATGACCAGACAGGTTCCTCAGGTGTATTCACATACTGGGCAGGTTCCTGGTATCAGACACTTACAGATAACTTAATCAAGAATGAAGTAAATGAAGAACTCGTTATGTTAGAGCCGATTGCTGAAGTAGGTGCTTACCTTAACAGAGAAGCTCCTGTTTGGGTTATTATTGATGACGGTGACGGAGACAATGCCCGTGAGCAGGCTATCTTCGATGCATTTATTGAAACAATGATGGATGGTGATGTTGTTCAGACACTTTGGACATATGGTGCTGAAGATGTTCACTGGTCTACAAAGGCTGAAACCTTTACAATTAATGCTGGAACAGATAAGGAAAAGACATATGAGTATGCTGATGGTGAGTTCCACTTAAAGCAGTCTCCTAACGATCCTAACTCTGTATGGAAGAAGAATCACCTTGATCCTGCATTAGTAATTTCTCCATTAACAAATGGATTCGTTGATGAAAGTGATTTAGCAGCAGCAGGTAACAAGTTCTTTACAGAGAACTGTGTAGATGCTCCGGCTTCTCCAACATCTGAGACATATACAAATGAATCAGGTACTATCTACGATGCTAAGATGGCTGTTGTTACAGAAGTTGTAACAAAGAACGGTGATGTAGATGCTGCTATGCAGACATATGTAGATACTGTTGGTGGTATTATTGATCAGTGCTTAGCTGAATTAAATCAGTAATTATTTATCAGGTAACATTGCCTAAGGGCATTCTGAAAATAACTGTCCTGTCCGAAAGGGCAGGACAGTTGTTCATGAAAGGGCCGTTCTAGCCGGCCGAAAAGAAACGTGGTATGAGGAAGTAGGAAAGGAAGAAGAACGGTATGAGTAAGAAAAAAGCAGTTATGACTTCTGGTGGCGTTGAAGTTCGCCAGAAACCGCTTAAGCTTCGTATATGGAACAACAGAGGATATTACTTAATGTTCCTCCCGGTTGCTCTGTTTGTTATTATTTTATACTATTGGCCTATGTTAGGTGTGCGTTATGCCTTCTATGATTATAAGCCAATTGGACAGCCTACCTTTGTCGGATGGGCTAACTTTGAAAAAATGTTTGGTGCAAATAAGCAGGCATTTTTGACATCCTTTTTCAATACATTGGAACTGAGTATTGTCAGATTGCTTATTACGAATCTTTCTGCGATTATTGTATCAATCTTTTTGAATGAAATGGGAAATCTCTTTGCAAAGAAGACTTTGCAAACTATTATATATCTGCCACACTTTATGTCCTGGGCAGTAGTTGCATCTATTTTCAGTTTGTTCCTGTCTCCATCTTCAACAGGTATGGTTAACGGTCTGTTAAGAGATTTGGGAATCCTGGGAGAAGCTGATAAGAACATCTACTTTCTTGCAGAGTCAAGCTGGTGGCGTCCAATCTTCTATTTAATCAATATCTGGAAGGAAACAGGTTGGGGAACCATTATCTTCCTTGCTACTCTTTCCGGTATTAACCCTGAATTGTATGAAGCAGCAGATATCGATGGTGCAACACGTATGCAGAAAATTTTCTACGTTACCCTGCCTGCTCTTGGAAATACAATCATTACCGTATTGATTCTGAACCTTGCAAAGGTTTTAAACATGTTCGAGCCTGTATTCGTACTTTACAACAATGCAGTTTACGATGTAGCAGACGTTATTTCTACTTATACATACCGTCAGACATTCGCCATTGCATTGCCAAATTACGGTTACTCTACAGCGGTAGGTCTTTTCCGTTCCTTAGTAGCATGTGTTCTGATGCTGCTTAGCAACTGGGCTAGTAAGAAAGTCCGCGGCCGTGGAATCATTTAGGAGGTGCGAGATGGAAGGTCGTAAGAAAAAATTACATGTTTTTGATGTTGTAAATTATATTGTATTTATTTTAATTGGTCTTATCATTCTTGTTCCTATGTGGAAGGTATTGGTAGATTCCCTGAACAAGGTTGGTGTATACCAGTTCCAGCTTTGGCCAAGTCAGTTCACACTGGATGGTTATAGAACCATTATTGAAACACAGGCACTTTACAGACCATTTATTAACTCAGTAATCACGACAGTCTTAGGAACATTACTTGGTCTTGTGCTTTGTACACTTGGTGGTTATGTATTAGTTCAGTTTGATATGCCGGGACGTAATCTTTTTTCCTACTTCTTACTGATTACAATGGTATTTACAGGTGGTATGATTCCTGAGTACCTGGTTATGAAGAAGTTAGGTCTTGTAAACAACATGTGGATTCTTGTAGTAAAGCATGGTATGAATGTTTACAATCTGGTATTGATGAGAAACTTCTTTGAAGGAATTCCAAGTTCGCTTTATGAAGCAGCTAAGATTGACGGATGTTCTCCTATGGGAATCTTCTTCAAGATTGTACTTCCTCTTTCCAAGGCAGCTCTTGCATCTATCGGTTTGATGTTTGCTGTAACAGTATGGAACGATTATACAACGGTTAAGATTTATATTACAGATCCGGATCAGACTAACTTCCAGTATAAGTTAAGAAACATGATTATGGATGGTGATACTCCGACAACAGCTTATGCAGTATCACAGAATACACTGTTCAATGCAGGTATTATTTCAGCAATTCTTCCGTTTATGTTATTATATCCTTTCTTACAGAAGTACTTTGTAAAGGGTGTAAATATTGGAGCTGTAAAGGAATAAGAAATTTAAGCAGGGGAAACTTCGGTTTCCCTTGTTCTATAAAAGAGGGATTTAAATATGAATAGGATATTTTGGGCGGCTGACTCCACGGTTCAGACAAATAAGATAACAACATATCCGCAAACTGGAATCGGACAGGTTTTTTCCTTATATGTGCGAGATGATATTACAATTGTAAATCATGCTAAGAACGGTAGAAGTACCAAAAGTTTTATGGATGAAGGAAGATTACAGAAAATCAGTGAGCAGATTGGGGCAGGTGATTATCTGTTTATTCAGTTTGGTCATAATGATGAAAAAAGTGAAGATCCGACCAGATACACAGAACCATTTTCTGCATTTATGGAGAATTTGGAAATCTATATTGAGGTTGCCAGAAAGCATGGGGCATATCCGGTTTTGATCACTCCACTGGAGCGAAGATGCTTTGTGGATGATAAGCATTTAGGAATCGGAGCACATTCTGATTATGTTGCAGCGATGAAGCAGACGGCAGAAAAATGTAATGTCCCTTTAGTGGATTTATATAGTATGAGCCGATGCGAGCTTAAGAAAGCAGGAGAGCTTGCAAGCAGAAAATGGTATATGTATTTTCCGGAGGGCGAATATAAGAATTATCCGGAAGGAAAGACGGATAATACTCATCTGCGATATGATGGTGCTGTTCTGTATGCCGGTCTGATTGCAAAAGGGCTGGAGGAATTAGGAGGTCATTATAAAGACCTGTTGATTGATGAAGCGGCAGAAGTTGAATAAAAGAGTGACTGTACATGTTTTTTTCTATATGTTAAGATTACATATAGGGAAAAACATGTTTTTTATTTGATAGGAAATTCCTATCAAATAAAAGTTTGTGATAGGAGGAACCATTGTGAATCAGAAGAGAAAAGAAACTGCGGTTGTATACAGACAGCAGCAGATCGCAGAAGGTATCTATGATATGTGGATTGAAACGCAGCTTGCAAGTATGGCAAAGGCGGGACAGTTCATTAGTGTTTATACGCAGGATAAGTCTGCGCTGCTTCCAAGACCAATCAGTATTTGTGAGGCAGATAAGGAAAATAACAGACTTCGTATTGTTTACCGTGTGGTTGGAAAGGGAACGAATGAGTTCTCAGGATACCATGCAGGAAACAGGATTGATATTTTAGGAACATTAGGAAATGGTTTTCCTATTGAAGAAGCAGTCGGTAAGCGTGTATTTCTCATAGGCGGAGGCATTGGCATACCACCTATGCTTGAGACGGCAAAACAGCTTTATGGAAAGAGCACAGAAACGAATATTATTGTTGGATATCGTAACAATGACCTCTTTTTAAAGGAAGATTTAGAGAAGTATGGTAATGTTTATATTGCGACAGAGGATGGAAGCGTTGGAACAAAGGGTAATGTCATGGATGCCATTGCAGAGAATGGATTACAGGCAGATGTTATCCTCGCATGTGGTCCTATGCCGATGCTTCGTGCAATCAAACAATATGTCCAGGAACAGAAAATAACGGCATATATTTCACTGGAAGAGCGTATGGCATGTGGAGTGGGAGCGTGTCTTGGATGCGTTGTAAAGACTAAGAACAAGGATGCTCATTCCCATGTGAATAATGCAAGAATCTGTACAGATGGTCCTGTATATCTGGCAAGTGAGGTGGAAATATAATGAAAAATACAAAAGTTACCATTGCAGGTGTAGAATTTAAGAATCCTGTTATGACCGCTTCCGGAACCTTTGGTTCAGGAATGGAATATTCTGAATTTGTTGATTTGAATTGCCTTGGCGCGGTTGTGACAAAAGGTGTGGCGAATGTTCCCTGGGAGGGAAATCCGACTCCAAGAGTGCAGGAAACATATGGTGGAATGTTAAATGCCATCGGCTTACAAAATCCGGGAATTGATGTGTTCATCGAAAGAGATATTCCCTTCCTGAAACAGTTTGATACAAAAATTATTGTGAATGTATGTGGAAGAACAGCGGCAGATTATGTTGAGGTTGTGGAAAAGTTAGCGGATCAGCCTGTAGATATGCTGGAAATCAATGTGTCCTGCCCGAATGTAAAGCATGGTGGAATTGCTTTTGGACAAAATCCGGATAGTCTTTATGAGATTACCAAAGAAATCAAGGCAAAAGCAAAGCAGCCAATTATCATGAAGCTTTCTCCAAATGTTACTGACATTACGGAAATGGCAAAGGCTGCAGAAGCGGCAGGAAGCGATGCATTATCCTTAATCAATACCATAACCGGTATGAAGATTGATATTCATAAGAGAACCTTCGCACTGGCAAATAAAACAGGTGGACTTTCCGGTCCTGCCATTAAGCCTGTAGCAGTCAGAATGGTATATCAGGTCGCAAATGCGGTAAAGCTTCCGATTATCGGTATGGGCGGAATTGCAAATGCAGAGGATGCCATTGAATTCATGCTTGCAGGAGCGACAGGCGTTGCAGTAGGTGCTATGAACTTCGTAAACCCTTATACAACGAAGGAAGTAGTAGAAGGCATTGAAGAATATATGGAGCACTATGGAATTGAGAATTTAAGTGAAATAATTGGTTCCGTGAAATAGAATAAGTCATAATAAGACCTCTTTGGGAATACAATGGAATGAAAGAAAACCCGGGAGGTCTTTTTGTATGGAGCTGATGAAGAAGAGTATTTATACAGATAAGATAAAGGCGAAGGCTATGCTCCAGATTCCGCTGGAAGAAGATATAAATGTATCAGATACCAGGCCGGATGTAGGAAGGCTGGTATTTACGCGTGGCAAGGTGAAAATAGATGAAATCAAAACAGGTATGAACAAGATATGGGTAAAGGGAAAGCTTGCGTTTCAGGTGCTATACGAAGCAGAGGGAAAGGACGCAGGTATGTCGGGAATGGAGGGTGAGCTTCCCTTCATGGAGGAAATTTATATGGAGCAGGTAGAGAGCCAGGACAGGGTTATCTGCGAAAATGAATTGGAAGATATGCGTGTTAATATGATCAATTCAAGAAAGCTCAGTATTCAGGCTGTTATTTCCCTAAAACCACGTGTGGAAGAATTGGTGGAAACAAAAATCTGTACAGGAATTGCAGAGTACCAGATGCAGACAAAGATGAGTGGAATGACAGGAGGTGAGGTGGAACAACTCGAATACAGAAGAAAAAATCAGGAGTATCTGGAAACGGTGGTATGTAAAAGGGATTTACTTCGTATTCATGAGGAGAGCAGAGTTGGAAGTGCACTTCCGGCAGTTGGAAATCTTCTCTGGAAGAGTGTAGATGTAACACAGATTGATTTTCGACCATTAGAGGATAAGCTTGCTGTATCCGGAGAAATGACATTGTTCCTTGTTTATACGGAAGAAATGAGTGGAAAGGTTAACTGGTTTGAGGGGGTCATACCATTTAGTGGGAATGTTGAATGCCAAAGCTGCAAAGAGGGAATGATTGCGGATGTTTCTTATGACATCGGACACGAAGAAATCAGTGTACGCGAGGATGCAGATGGTGAAGCAAGAGTGATTGGAATTGAACTTGCGCTTGAGCTTGAGATAAAGCTGCTTTGTAAAGGGGATGTGCAGGTAGTGGCGGATATTTACGGTGTATCCTGCGAGGTTGATACAATTACGAACCAAAGTCTGATGAGAAGGCTGCATCAGGATATGTATGTAGAGGAAAAATTCGCTCATAACACAAAGCTGGAGGAAGCACAACCCAAGCCATTGCAAATCTGTCATAGCGACGCAAGACTGGAGATAGAGGATTGTACGTTGGATGAAGATGAGATTACATGGAAGGGTAATGTAGCTTTAAGAATGCTGTATTTATCAGGGGAAGAGAGAGGAGGATTCCATTCTATAGAGGATAGCGTGCCATTTTCCCTGACAAGACAGATGCTTGGAATACGTGATCTCCCAAATAAGAAAGAAGAGCTTCCTATGCCGCGTTATGCATTATTTCCGCAGCTTACACAGCTTCATGCTTCCTTAAAAGACGGAAATCAGATAGAGTGGCGTGGTGTGATACAGCTCCATATGCCTTTGTATGATATTGAGAAGGAGGATATTTTACAGGAGATTCAGATAGGGGAACTTGATAGTCAGAAGCTTGAGAAGCTTCCGGGATTTGCTATTTATTTTGTAAAGAAGGGGGATACCTTGTGGCAGATTGGTAAGAAATATTATGTGAGTGTTGAGAAGATTAAGGAAATCAATCAGCTTACAAGTGATGAGATTAAGGCAGGGGATCGTCTGTTGATTGTAAAAACAGGAGAAATTGAGTAGGCAAAAGTGCCTACTCAACCTCTCCTGTTTCGTTTTCCTTCTTTACTACAACGGTTCCATCTTCTGTGGAATCAACAGTTTTGCCTGTCTCTTCAGATGCCGGCTTTAATAGCTTGTCGAATTTCTCCATGACAGCATCATAGGTTTTGCGGGATATATCAGGGAGCTTTCCACCCCATTGCTTTTCAGCCTGTTTGTAGCCTTTGATAAAAGCATCCTTCATTTTTTCTAATGCCTTTGAATCATCACCGGCAAGAGCAGTCGCAAACTCAACAATACGGTCAGAGGTCTGCTTTACGCCCCAGTAACCATCTTCGGAGATATCTTCCTGTGCCTTTTTCTTGGTTTCTGCGTCAACGGTATAATCCCCTTTTGCAAGGAATTTCCATATATCATTAGCTTCACCAAAGGCATTCGTCTGTTTGGATATCATGTTCTGAACAAGCTCTGTCAACTGCGCCTGACGTTTTTCCTGATCAGCCTTTAATTGTGACACAATAGCCTTTCTATCATCCTCACTAAGCTTTGTTTTGTCATAAACAGCAGCGGTGTCATCTGTTTTTACTGTTTCCTGCTTATCTTCGACTGTTTCTGCATTACCCTTGTCAACCTTCTCTATCTTTTCTTTTGTAGTAGTATTAGGTGTATAAGTATCACTGATGTTATTGCTGTAAATTCCATTTACACTCATAAGTAACCCTCCTTGGTAATAAAAAATTGATAAACTATCTTGTAACGTTTATATCGTCCCAGTGAGCAAAAAAGTTTATAGTAATTTTTGAAAATTTTAGCAATAGCAATAGCTGTCCTCATTGACGAAATAATTAAGATTGTATATAATTTAGTACATTCGAAGAAAGAAAATGGAGGCTGACAAATGGATAAGATGCGGTGCGAGGCAAGAGCAAAGATTAATCTGGGACTTGATATATGTGGTCGACTGGATAATGGTTATCATAAGGTAAAGATGGTTATGCAGACGGTAGACATTTATGATGTGCTGGAATTTAAGAAGCGTAAGGAGCCGGATATCATTCTTTCGGTAGACAGCAATGATACGCTTGGCGATATATCAAATAACCTGATTTTTCGGGCAGCAAAGCTTATGGTAGAACGTTTTTCCATTAAGGAAGGTATCGAAATATCTTTAAAGAAAAATATACCTGTTGCAGCCGGTATGGCTGGAGGAAGTACAGATGCCGCAGCAACCATGATAGCGATGAATGAATTGTTTGAATTAGGACAGTCCAAGGAGCAGCTTATGGAGCTGGCAGTGAGACTTGGAGCAGATATCCCATTTTGTATTATGGGTGGAACCGCACTTGCAGAAGGAATTGGAGAAGAACTGACACCACTGCCGAAGCCACCAAAGGCATATATCCTGATTGCTAAGCCTCCTGTGATGGTTTCGACAAAAGAGGTTTATGAGCGATTGGATTCTAAGGAAATTACATTCCATCCTGATATCGATGGTATGATAAAGGCTTTGGAAGAGGGAAACCTTACCGGAATCACAGACCGCTTGGGAAATGTACTGGAAACGGTTACGGTATCTGTCCATCCGGTGATAGAAGAAATTAAGACCTTTATGAAGGAGCATGGAGCAATCAATGCACTGATGAGCGGAAGCGGTCCTACTGTATTTGGCATTTTTGAGAAGGAAGAGAGCGCAAGAGAAGCAGCAATTGCTTTAGAAGCTACAAAGAAAGCAGCACAGATACAGGTAACAGAGTTTTATAATGAGGAAAGGCAGTAACATGGAGAATAATTTTCAAGTAAATGCAGATGAATATTTGCCTCTTAGGGATGTTGTATTTAACACATTGAGACAGGCTATTTTAACAGGAGAAATGAAGCCGGGTGAACGTCTGATGGAGATTCATCTGGCAAATAAGCTTGGTGTCAGCAGAACACCAATCAGAGAAGCAATCCGAAAGCTTGAATTGGAAGGCTTAGTCATTATGATTCCAAGACGCGGTGCAGAGGTTGCACAGATTACCTGGAAGAATCTGAAAGATGTATTAGAAGTGAGAAGAGCACTTGATGTACTTGCTGTTGAGCTTGCCTGTGACAGAATGACACAGGAAGAGCTTCAGGAGTTGTTTGGTGCGTGTGAAAAGTTTGCAGAGGCAACAAAAACAAAGAATGCAAGAGAAATCGCGCAGGCCGATGTAGCGCTTCATGATCTGATTGTAGTGTCAAGCAGGAATAACAGGCTGATTCAGCTTGTTAATAATCTTGCTGAACAGATGTACCGATATCGTTTTGAATATATAAAGGATGCAAGCCAGCATGAACGACTGATTCAGGAGCATAATGACATGTATCAAAGTATTCTTCGTAAGGATAAAGAGTTTGCGGCAAGGGCTGTACGCAAGCATATTGATAATCAGGAGGAAGCAATCATTCGTCAGCTTCAGCTTGAAAAGGATAGTAGAGCATAATTTTTTTGTATATTTATCCTTTTTTCAGGTCATACTCTCAATAAGACAGGAGGTATGATATTTTGAAAAAGGGATTACACAATATGAAAACAATTTTTGCAATGGCTGGCATTCTGCTTTGGATTGGTGCGGTCAGTCCGGAGATTTTTGTAGAGGGCGGTATGGGCTGTATCAAGGATGTAAATGGAGAAGAACTCACAAGGCAGGAGGCACAGGCTTTGTTAGAGGAATTATTATATGGTGATCTGCCAGAGCAGGAGATGACCATTGTATATAAAAGTAAAATTTTGGAGTGGATTCAGGGCTCATTAGAATAAAAGGAATGTTTATGACGAAAGAAGTATTAATAACCATACAAGGACTACAATTTGATATAGATGCTGAAACAGATGAAGAACTGGATCAGATAGAAAGTATCTTTCCGGGAGAATATTACTTTCGAAATGGTGCTCATTATCTTTTATATGATGAAATTATGGAGGAGGAAGAGGCTTCCATTAAAAATATGATAAAGCTTCGTGAGAAGGAATTTACGCTGACGAAGAAGGGAACCATCAATGTACAGATGGTATTTGCTGAGGGCAGGAAGACAATGACAAGCTATATAACGCCCTTTGGAAACATCATGATTGCTCTCGACACCAGCAGGATTACGATTGAAGAGAGGGAAAATAAATTAAAGATACATATAGATTATGGATTAGAGGCTAATTATCAGTATATTGCAGATTGTCATATCACGGTTACTGCTACAGAAAGAAATGAATCATAGTGTAATCAAAAAAGTCGGATGTCATTTTTAGACAACCGACTTTTTGGTTTGTGTGATTACTTTAATGGTTTTGCACCGGCCTTTTCCTGCATCTTTTCTACCCAGGCCTTGAATTTACCCTTTTTCTTGGCAGTAGTCTGATTTAAGCCACCACGTAAGCCTTTTACATCGGTAATGTAGATACCGCTTACAGTAGCCTTTACTTCTTTCTTGACAGGAATACTGTCAAAAATTGCTGCATCAGCGATTAGGGACATAACCTGTGGACCGACCTTTGCCTTGACGATAGGGAACTTTGCACCTCTTAAGTACTTAGGTGTCTGCTCAAGAACAGCAGCCGGAAGTCCGGAATCTTTTAGTTTCATCTTCTTTTTATCAATAATCAGCATGTTGACAGTCTGCTTTGCGGCATCAATCTGCGCCTGCTGTGCAGCCTGTTTTTCCTGTGCTTTTTTACCTAAGAAATATAAAACAACAAGGGCAACGACAAGAACAACTAAAATAATCAGTAATACTTTTGCAAATGTACTCACACCATACCTCCTACGAATTATCGAAAACTTCATATGGATTGTACCATTAAATAGCGAAAAGCGCAAGAAACACTTTCCATTTGGGGCATTTTATGATATAAATGAATTATTGCGTTTTGACCAAGAGAAATGAAAACAAGCAGTATTTGGGGATAGAAAAGGGCTATAAAGAAAGGCGAGGGTATATTTATGAAGAAGAAATTAGTCATGATGTGTATGGCAGGAGTTGTAGCCATAAGTTTATGTGCATGCGGTGGTAAGAACAAGACAGAAGATGCCGCAAATACAAATGAGACAACTGTGCAGACTCAGGAAGTAGCAGAGGGTGCAGAAACACAGGAGACCGAGGTTAAGGTCAGTGAAAGACCGGATTATGTAGCATTGGAAGATCTTGAAACAGACGACTATGTAACACTTCCTGATTATGCTTCCATGACAGTACAGGCAGAAAAGCCGGAAGTAACAGATGAAGCAATCGAAAAATATATCAATCGAAACATTCTGACTTCTTATTCTGTAACAGACAGAGCAGTTACAGAGGGTGATGCAGTGACCATTGATTATGTTGGAAAGAAGGATGATGTAGCATTTGAGGGTGGAACAGATGAAGGCTATGTATTAAATATCGGTTCCCATACTTTTATTGATGGTTTTGAAGAAGGACTAATCGGTGTTATGCCGGGTGAGACAGTTGATTTGAATCTTACCTTTCCGGCAGATTATTTTAAGGAAGAGCTTGCGGGTGCAGATGTTGTATTTACTGTAACCGTACAAGACATTCAGGAATCTACCGATTATGCAAATGTTACGAAAGAGCAGCTTGCATTGATGGGAATCGAATATACTTCTAAGGAAGATATTTGGGAAGATGCGAAGAAAAGTGTGGAAGAGAATGCACAGGCTACTTATGAAGCGAATATTCAAAATGCCATTTTGGAAAAGCTCTTGACAGACAGTAAATTTACATCTGTACCGGAATATCTGGTAGAAGAAGAAGTACAAAATTATAACACTTATATGGAAACACTTGCCATGGGTGTTTATGGTTGTGATTTAGAGACTTTTATTACCAATGGTTATGGAATGACTATGGAAGAGTATAATGAGCAGATGATGCAGATTTGTCAGGATACGATTAAGCAGTATCTTATCATGGAGGCAATCGCAAGAGCAGAAGGTATTGAAGTAACAGAGGATATGATAAAGGAAAATGCAGAGAAAGAAGCTGTGGAATATGGTTATGAGTCTGCTGATGCAATGATTGATGAAGTTGGTAAGACTACTTATAGAATGTATATTCTTCAAGGAATGGTCATAGACAAACTCATGGATTTGGTAAAGGTAGAACCGATTGCAGAAGCAGCTACAGAAACTACAACAGCAGAATAAAAGTACAAAAGCCCGTTTTTCCGTATAGGAAAACGGGTTTTTATGTGTTATAATTTATGCGAGGACAACTTTATCATGGACTCTACAATTAAAGGGGAAAATATGCTTACTATGAATAGACGGATTAGAAGATACATAAGCTTTTTACTTATTTTTATAATATGTTTTCATTTTACAGGCAATGTTTCAGCGGATCAGATTAGCGATTTGAAGAAAAAGAATGAAGAGGATCAGCAAAAACTGGATGCACTTGATGAACAAATTGATGATCTGGCGAGCGAGCAGGCAGGTTTACAGAGTGAAATAGAAGAGTTAGAAGCACAGATTATTGATATTATGACAAGCATCAGCATTATTGAGGATGAGATTACAACGAAAAAGGAAGAAATCGTTCAGGCAGAGAGTGATTTAGAGGCTGCAAAGCAGGATGAACAGAATCAGTATGAAGCTATGAAGCTACGCATTCAGTTTATGTATGAGCAGGGGGACAGTTCTTATCTGGATGTGTTGATGAAGGCATCTTCCATGCAGGATGCTTTGAATAAGGCTGATTACATTGAGAAGCTATATGAATATGACAGAAAGCTTTTAACGGAGTATCAGGAGACGCGAGAAAGAGTAGAAGAGTTAAAGTCTTCTTTGGAGATTGAAAAGTCAGAACTGGAATCGATTCAGGAAGGATATGAAGAAGAAAAGAGTGCTATGGATACAACCATGGCAGAATTAAAGAGTGTCAGTGCGGATTATGATTCACAGATTAATAAGGCAAAGCAGCAGGCACTTGTCTATAAGCAGCAGATAAAACAACAGAATGCACAGATAGCAAAGCTGGAAGAAGAGGCAAGGAAAAAGGCGGCAGAGGAAGCTGCCAAAAAAGCAACGGCAAATAAGCAGAATACAACAAAGCCTCAAGGAACAGCCACAGTAAATAAGGATGAGATACTTGTAGCAAACGGAAGTAGTAAAGGAAAAGAAATTGCGATTTATGCTTGTGGCTTTGTGGGTAATCCTTATGTGGCTGGAGGAACAAGTCTTACAAATGGTGCAGATTGTTCGGGATTCACACAGGCTGTATATAAAGCATTTGGATATTCGATTCCAAGAACTTCTTATCAACAGCGAAATGCGGGTGCAGCTGTAAGTTACGCTGAGGCTCAGCCGGGAGATTTAATATGTTATGCCGGTCATGTTGCTTTATATATTGGAAATGGTAAAATTGTTCATGCAAGCTCAGCTAAGACAGGAATTAAGATTAGCTATGCAACATATCGTGAGATACTGGCAGTAAGAAGAATTATATAAAAGAATGTGAAAGGGAATGGTAATTTCTATGGCAGCAACAGTAGAAATGAAGGAGAAGATATTAGAGGCAGCAATCGAAGAATTTGAGAAAAAGGGGCTTAAATTCACGATGGATGACATTGCAAAGAATCTTGCAATAAGCAAGAAAACATTATATGCTGTATTCCAGAATAAGGAAGAAATGATGCTTGCACTTGCAGATTACTGCTTTGCAGATATTAAGAAAAGCGAGAAGGAGATTTTAGAGGATCCTGATATGGATATTCTTACGAAAATAGAGAAGATTATGGTTGTACTTCCGGATAGATATCAAAATATCGGTCTTCAGAATCTATACCAGCTTAGTGATAAATACCCCAAAATCTATCAACGTGTGGAAACTTATCTGTCCACTGACTGGGATGCAACGATTGGTCTCTTGGAGCAGGGAATGGCACAGGGAAAGATTCGTCCTATAAAGATACCAATACTACAGGCTATGGTAGAGGGAACGATTCAGCAGTTTTTTACAGATAATATTCTTGTAGAAAATCAAATTGGTTATGATGACGCACTTAAGGAAATGATACATATCATTATCAGTGGGATTAAGGCGTAAGGATAGAGAGGATGAGAAGGATAAATATTACAAAATATAGGAAGGACGAGAAACAGGATACCGTTTGTTTTGGGGAAGCGTCCGTAAAAAAAGGTTATATCTTTGCTGATGGTGATGAGAGCTTTTATAGATTTATAGGAAAAAACTCGATATATCCTATGTTGGAGCTTATTCATTCTGATGATGTAGAGGAATTGTAGGACGTTTTGGCGGCGATGAATTTATGATAATTTTTGAAAGTGTGAATACCGAGGAACAGCTTCGAAGAATTGTGAAAACAATATGCAAGCACATTCAATGGACATATGAGTCATTGCAGGAAAAACTGGTGATCACGACATCATGGGGAGTAGCGAAGTATCCTGATGACGGCACAAACTATGAAGAATTGTTCAAAAAGGCAGATAAGTCCCTTTATATAGCAAAAGCAAAAGGGAAAAACCGACTCATTATCTATGATGAAAAGAAACATGGAAGCTTTGTGAAGCAGGAGGAGGGAAGCAGAAGCAATAGTATTCGTATGATTGCAAGCGATGAGAAAAAAGCAGCTGTTATGTCAGAACTTGTGATCGAACTTTATCGTGACGGACAGAAAGCCTTTGGACATGTCATGGAACAGATGAGTGCGTACTTTGATATGGATGGTATTGCCATTTACCAAGGAGAAGATATGCACAGGACTTTCTCTTATGGAAAATATATAAATCCAATAGAATCCCTGGTATTGATCAAGGAGAAGGCTTATCTGGAACTTTTCGATAAACAGGGCGTATATGAGGAAAGTAATGTGAAACGCCTAAGCAATAGCTTCGCAGACCTCTATTCGCTTTATGAGCAACAGGAAAACGGTAAATTTATACAATGCATTTTTGCGGAAGAAGATGTACCTAAGGCTCTTATATCCTTTGATTTCTTTAATCGCTCCCCTAAGTTTGGAACAACAGATATGGGAATGATTAAAATTGTTGGAAGGCTGATGGCTGAGGTAGCCGGTAAATAAGAAATATAAGTGGTAAATAACTGGTTATGCCGATTATTTACCACTTATTGTTTTAATGTACCATATGCAGATATTTCTCCTTGGTAGCAAGTCCCCCACGAATATGACGTTCCGATTTGTTGACATCAAGAACCTTCCTGGCCTGACTTGCAAGCTCAGGATTGAACTGAAGCAGTCTGTCCGTGACATCCTTATGAACCGTTGATTTTGAAACGCCAAATTTCTTAGCCGTCTGTCTTACGGTCGCCTTCTCCTGAATAATGAAATTCGCTATTTCAACAGCACGTTCTTCTATATAATCTTTCATAAATTGTCCCCCGACATAGGTTGTTTTTACAATCTATGCACAAGGTGAAAAAAATAGTATTTTACATTGATTTTTTAATATGCTACTATGATAAAGTGTTTAGGTAACCGGTTTTGTGAGGAGGAAATAAGAGTATGAAAAAGAAAATGTTGAGTCTTATGCTTACAGGTATGATGGTAGTTGGACTTTGTGCATGTGGTGCTAAAAAGGAAGAAACAAAGGCTGACAGCGCGCAGGTAACAGATGAGGTTGCAACTGCAGTTTCAGATGAGGACAATGAATTTGTTGTAGGATTTGATCAGGAGTTTCCGCCAATGGGATTTGTGGATGAAAATGGAGAATTTACAGGTTTTGACCTTGAGCTTGCAGCAGAAGCAGCAAAGCGTATGGGCATGGAGCTTAAGCTTCAGCCAATTGCATGGGATGCAAAGGATATGGAGCTGGAGTCCGGTACGATTGACTGTATCTGGAATGGATTTACCATGAACGGTCGTGAGGATGGTTATACATGGACACAACCTTATATGAATAATACACAGGTATTTGTAGTAAATGCAGATTCCGGAATAGAGACACTGGAAGACCTTGCAGGCAAGACCGTAGAGGTGCAGGCTGATTCTTCTGCAGAAGCAGCCCTAAAGGATATGCCGGATTTAATGTCATCCTTTGGAACAGTTCAGACAACACCTGACTATAATACTGCTTTCATGGATTTAGAGATGGGAGCTGTAGATGCAATCGCTATGGATATTATTGTTGCAGGCTATCAGATTGAACAAAGACAGAATGGCTGCGTGATCTTAGAGGAATCCATTGCAAGTGAAGAATATGGTATTGGCTTCAAAAAAGGTAATGAGGTCTTAAGAGATAAGGTACAGGCTGCATTAGAGGAAATGGCAGCAGACGGAACTATGACAGAGATTTCTGTGAAGTGGTTTGGTGAGGATGTTACTACAATTGGGAAATAAATTGGAAAGGGTTGGTTTCGATTATGACATTCGCAGAGATTGCCAGGCAGCTTGCAGGTGGAATGGGAGTCAGCATACAGTTATTCCTTGTTACGCTGCTCTTTTCCCTTCCGCTGGGCTTATTGGTTGCATTAGGACGTATGAGCAGGAATAAGCTGCTGTCCGGTTTTATGAAATTCTATATCTCCATTATGCGGGGAACGCCGTTAATGCTTCAGCTTATGGTGGTATATTTTGGGCCTTACTATATCTTTGGTATTAAGGTAACGAATGACTACCGGATATGGGCAGCTCTGATTGGGTTTGTGCTCAATTATGCGGCATACTTTGCGGAAATCTATCGAAGCGGAATCCAGTCCATGCCGGTTGGACAGTACGAAGCAGCAAAGCTTCTTGGTTATTCTAAGGTGCAGACCTTTTTCGTGATTATTCTTCCACAGGTAATTAAGAGAATCCTTCCATCGGTAACAAATGAGGTCATTACCCTGGTAAAGGATACATCACTTGCCTTTACCATTAGCGTTGCGGAAATGTTTACTACAGCGAAGGCACTGGCTAGTTCGCAGATGAGCATGGTGCCATTTGTGGCAGCAGGATTATTCTATTACATATTTAACTTTGTCGTTGCATGGGTCATGGAGCGTGCAGAGAAGAAGCTTGACTATTATTGTTAAAGAGGGAGTGAGAGGATGAGTCTTCTTAAGATGAACCATATCCAGAAGGGTTTTGATGGTCTGGATGTATTAAAGGATATATCAGTCGAGGTTGATGAGGGGGAGATTCTTTCTATCATCGGGCCCTCGGGCTCCGGAAAGTCTACACTTCTTCGTTGCGCAACCATGCTGGAAACCATAGACAGTGGTACGCTCGAATATCTTGGAGAGCAGGCGGCATGGACGGAAAACGAAAAGGCTGTTTATGCACCAAAGAGTAAGCTTAAGAGTCTGCAAAGCTGCTTTGGACTTGTCTTTCAGAACTTCAATCTGTTTCCGCATATGTCAGTGCTTCAGAATGTGATGGATGCACCTGTCAGAGTGAAGAAAATGGCGAAAGAAACGGCAAAGCAGGAGGCTCTTGAACTTCTAAAGAAGATGGGACTTGAGGATAAAGCAGAAGCCTATCCGTTCCAGCTTTCAGGCGGACAGTGCCAGCGTGTTGCGATTGCCAGAGCTTTAGCGCTTCATCCAAAGATATTATTTTTTGATGAGCCTACCTCAGCCCTTGACCCGGAGCTGACACAGGAGGTCTTAAAGGTAATCAAATCCTTATCAGACCTTCATATCGCAATGGTTATTGTTACACATGAGATGGCATTTGCAAGGGAAATCAGCGATAAGGTGATTTTCATGGCAGATGGTGTCATTGTAGAAGAAGGGACACCTGAGGAAGTGTTCGCATCCAATAATGAAAGAACAAGAAGCTTTCTTGGGAAGTATGGAGATGTGCTGTAGAGGGCATATGAAAAGAATTCATTTAGAGGACATCGAGTCAAAATATAAAACAGAAACTTATCAGGATTTGTATAAGCTGGTACTGTCCTTAATTGAGAAAGAGCAAATCAAGCCGGTGAAGGCCTCCGGCTTAAATGGCAAGAAACCGGCATTGTACAAGGATTATTGGATTATAGAGCAGGAAAAAGATGATTCTTCTCTTATGGAAGAATTGTTTTATTCTTATGTGCCTGCCATTTCGACGGATTACTATCTACGACATTTAAAAGAATATCAGGAAGATAGAAAGTGGCTTTGGCTCCTTAATGAATATCTAAAGACAAATAAGGAGAAGCTTCAAATACCAATGTCGATGAATGAAAGAAGCTTTGCTATCTGGCATAGGGAGAAATTTCTAAAGGAAGAGCAGGGGAAGAAGCTTCTAAAGCGTTGCGGACTTTCCATGGATATGCTCAATCTCTATGAAACGACGGAGCCATTGGCTTATTATGTACATACAAGGACAACACCGCAAAATATGCTGATTCTCGAAAATAAGGATACCTTTTACAGCATGAGAAGAGTGCTGCTTTCAGGCGAAAAAGAAATTATGGGAACGCAGATAGGAACCTTGATTTATGGGGCAGGAAAAGGAATTCTTCGTTCCTTTCAGGACTTTGCATTATGTGGCGAGCCATATATGAGAGAAGATGGAAACACGTTGCTTTATTTTGGTGACCTTGACTATGAAGGAATCTTAATCTATGAGAAGCTTGCCGGACTTTTTGAGGAATATTGTGAAATACGTCCATTTTGCAAGGGATATGATGCTATGCTTGAAAAATCATCCAGGTTAGGGCATGAGCAGCTTCCATTTACCAAAGAGGGACAGAATCAGAATATCGGTACCAGATTCTGGAGCTATTTTTCCGGGGAGCAGGAAATAAATATGCAGAAAATCTTACAGGAAAAACGATATATCCCACAGGAAATCTTAAGCGTAGAGGATTTTTAGAGAGGAACAACATATGCAATATGAATTCTTAAAACAATTTCCAAAGAGGATGAAACATGTGGGGATGTATGGGATCCTGATGCAGAACAGTGCTCAGAAGCAGACATGGAAGCAGTATGGTTTTGTAAAGCTGGATGAGCAGCTCAATATCATTTTTGCGCTGATGCTTTATATCATGGAACAGTCCTTAAAGGAAGAAAAGTGTACTATGGATGATATTGGAGCGTATCTTGATTACCTGAATACAACTTATTTTTACAAGAATATGTCCTATGAGGATTGCAAAGGGCTTGGGGATTTTATCATCAATGTCATTCTCTCCAATGAAGGAAGGGCCATGTACTTTGATGGCTTTGATTTCGAGCAGAGAGCTTATAAAATCATGAATATCAGTTATGTGGCAAATGAAGTGGTATATGTGGATTCTGATGTGAAGCGTACCTCGTATCATTTGACGGATGATGGTTATAATCTGCTGCTTTCCACACTGGAAATTGAGAATAATATGAAGCTTACGATTCATGAGATGATTTTTAAAATGCATCTTGAGAAGCAGAGCTATGACAAGGCAGTGGATGAGATTAAGAATGTATTCAATCTATTGCGGATACAGCTTCAAAAGATCCAGGATGCCATGCTTCGTGTGCGCAGAAATGCTTTGAATTATTCCGTGGCAGACTACAAGGTGCTCTTGGAAGAAAATATGGCTACTATCGATACCACGAAACAAAAGTTCCAGAATTATCGTGAGACAGTGCGAAAGAGAGCTGCGGAGCTGGAGGAACAGAATATCAATGTGAAAAAGCTGTCTGAGGAAGAGGAAGAGAAGCTGAATAATCTGAGGATCATAGAAGGATATCTGAATCGTGGCATTGATGAGCACCAGAAAATCCTCAATTCCCATTTTGATTTGAAGCTTCTTTATGAGAAGGAATTAGAGCTTTTGGCGCAAATGTCGCTGATACAGAGATTTTCACTGCGTACAGAGCTTTATGATAAGATTCTGGAGGATGCATCCGGATTAGAGAGGCTTGATATCTTCTTAAGACCGCTGTTTCATCAGGCACCCGATAAAATCTATAACCTGAATAAAGCAATGGAGCTGCAGCGTCCTGTCAGGAAGAAGCAGACAGATGAGGAAGAAGAAATTCTTGATTTTGATGAAGAGAAGTGGCAGGAGGAGCTTGCAAGGCAGAAGAGGGAAAAGCTTGCTAAATATGAAAAGAGTCTGGCATTTCTCTTAGACTTTGCATTGGAAAAGGGAAACGTTTCGTTACAGGAGATTCAGGAGGGTCTTACAGAAGAAGAAAAAAACATCCTGATTCCTGATGTGGATATTTTCAAGGAAATTATGGTCGAGCTTATAAAAAGCCGGGAAATCAACATTGCCATGCTTAAGAAAGAGAAGAGTGAATATATCGTAGAGCAGACATTGGATTTTCAGCTTCACGAGATGATCTTAGAGCTGGTTGAAAGGGATGAACAAAGAAAAGGAATTCTTCGCATCTTTATCGCAAGGCTTGAGGATGGCAAGGTGGTTGAATTTACAGGAATTCCAAATGAAACAGGGCAGAAAAAGACAATACGCTGCTCCAATGTACGGATTATGATAGAAAAATAGAGGTGTATTATGGCATATGAAATGGGAGAAATCAGGCTGAGCCAGCAGATTTTTTACTATTTGTTAGAGCATTTTGAGCTGCGTGAGGAGGATGAACAGAGACTGTACCGGGCTTATGTGGAAGAGGAGGCTGTGCAGAATCTTGTCAAATCTCAGGCAGAAGAAGCGGTAAGTACGGTAGAAAGATATGGGGATGTTATTTATCTGATTCCTAAGGAGGAGAATGTTTTTCTTGGTTTTTCTAAGGCAAAGCTGAAGGAAATCCTATGCAAGTCAACGGGAACGGATAAGGATTTTTATCTTTCCCAATTCGTCATTCTGACCTTGCTGGTGGAATTCTATGATGGACAGGGGAGCAGCAGTAAATCGCGAGAATATATCCGTGTCGGAGAGTTGCAGAACTGTATTGCCGACAGATTAAAGGAAGGCGTTGAGAACTTTTCCGAGGAGGAAGAGGAACAAAAGGGCATAGCTTTTCGTAATATGCTCGAAGCCTATGAGGCATTACGTTCTGATGATAAGGGCTCCAAGGCAAAAACAACGAAGGAAGGCTTTCTGCATGCTATTTTTGTGTTTCTGGAAAGGCAGGGACTGATTGAGTATGTAGAAGAGGACGAAATGATAAAAACGACAAAGAAGCTTGATAACCTGATGGACTGGAATCTTTTAAACCAGAACCATTACCAGAGAATCAGAAAGGTATTGGACCATGAGTAAGATAAACGCCGTTCGATTGATTAATCTGAATTATAACAATAATGCAATCCGTATCAGTGATGAAACCTTTCAGATGGGTGGTAAAAGTACGCTTTTATCCTTACGGAATGGAGGAGGAAAGTCAGTTCTTGTTCAGATGATGGCAGCTCCGTTTGTGCATAAACAGTACAGAAAGACAAAGGACAGACCATTTGAAAGCTATTTTACGACATCAAAACCGACCTTTATTATGATAGAGTGGGCGCTTGACCACGGGGCAGGCTACTGCCTTACCGGCATGATGGTAAGAAGAAGTCAGGCAACAGAAGAGCAGTCTTCAGAGCCGCTTGAAATCATCAATTTTATCAGCGAGTATCCTTCCCGCTGTGAACAGGATATTTATCATATCCCTATCGTGGAAAAAGGGAAAAATGAAGTCATTTTAAAGAATTACGGTGCGTGCAGGCAACTTTTTGAGAACTATAAGAAGGATAGGTCGATGAAGTTTTTTTACTATGACATGAACAACGCTGCCCAGTCCAGACAATATTTTGATAAGCTATCCGAGTACCAGATTTACTATAAGGAATGGGAGACGATTATCCGAAAGGTTAATTTAAAGGAATCCGGATTATCGGAATTATTCTCTGACTGCAAGGATGAGAAGGAGCTTGTTGAAAAGTGGTTTCTGGATGCCATAGAAAGTAAGCTGAACCGTGAGAAGAACCGCATGAAGGAATTTCAGGCGATTATAGAGAAGTATATCAGCAGTTATAAGGACAACAAGTCTAAAATAGAAAGAAGAGATACCATCCTGCAATTCAAGGAAGACATGCAGGAGCTCGAAGAGCGAGCAAAGGAATATCAGAAAGCAGAAAAATGTGTAAAGGAAATGGAGAACCGTATTGCATGTTTTCGAAAAATACTTACAGATATGGAAGAGCAGGCAGGAAAGGAGCAGGAGAGGCTTTTCGGGGAGAATGCTTCCTGTGAAGAGCAGCTTGCTCATATCCTTTATGAAAAGCTTTCCATGGAAATCTATGAATTACTGGACAAGCAGAGCTTTCATCTAAGCAACCGGGACATGATTGGAATGGAGAAGGATGTGCTGGAGCAGGAAATACAGGATATTGAAAGAATCGTAAATATCTATGCCTGCTCAAAACAGCAGGAGATAGTAGATGAATATACAAGAGATGTAAAGGAATATGAACAAAGAATAGATGTCATCAGAAAGGAAGATCAGGATAATGAGCCGGAGCGTAGAAGGATAGGAGGTTATCTGAATGAGCACTATCAAAAACGCATGGCAACCATGGAAGAACTAAGTGCCGAGAAGGAAGCGGCGTATGCAGAAATCCTGGAAAAGAAAAAGGTACAGAAGCATAAGGAAGAGGAATATCAAAAGACCATCGAGGAGCTGATTGGAGAAATCGCAAAGTATCAGGCAGGAATGAAGCACTTTGATTGGAAAGAGGATACTTTTAATCGGAATTACAAGGAGCAGTATGCAAGAAATATTCTGGGAGAATATGAAGCCGGAATGCTGGTAATCAAGAAAGAACAGTATGAGAAACAGAAGGAAGAGCTTGCAAGAAGCTGTAACCAGCATAAGAGACAGCAGCAGGAGTCAGAGGAGAGAAGAAGAGCCTGTGAACGGAATATCGAGGAAAGCCGTCTTGATAAGAACAGGAAGGAATTCGAACTGCGTGCTCTGATGGAACAGGAGGAAGATTTCCAAAAGCAGTTAAAAGAACGGCAGATTATCATGCGTTATCTGGAAATGGAAGAAGCACAGCTTTGGAATACTGACAGATTGCTTGAGGCAGCAGACCATAAGATTGCGGATAGCGACCGTGTAAGAAGAGAGCTGGAAAAGGAAGAAAATACCCTGCAGCAGGAGTGGAAAAAACTGACCTCAGGAGAAATCTTAGAACTGCCGCAGGATTTTAAGGAAATGCTTAGCAATCTTGATTTGCATCCGATATATGGCATGAACTGGCTTGACAAGAATGGCAATTCCGTAGAGGAAAATACAAGGCTGGTAAGAAGACAGCCATTTTTACCATATTCTCTTATTTTGACAAGGCAGGAGCTTCGGCAATTGGAAGCGCATGGTAAGGAAATCTGCACTTCTTTTCCTATTCCCATTATTGCAAGGGAAGATTTGGACATGGCATTGGTCGAGGATGAGACAAGCGTCTATAAGCTTCCGGGAATCAGCTTTTATCTGTGGTTCAATGAAAAGCTTCTGGATGAAGAAGCACTGCGCATACTGATTTCACAAAAGGAAGAGGAAATCAGGAAGATACAGGAACAGATAGCACATAAAAGAAATGAATATCAGGATTACCTTGACAGAAAGCAGATACTAAAGAGACAGACCGTCACAAAGGAAGGACTTGACAACAACAGAAATTACCAGACAGAGATAAAAGAAGAGATAGCAGGAATTGAGAAGGCTATTATCCTGGAAGGTGAGGAGGTACAGAGGCTTACAGAGGAAATTCAGGGGCTGATACAGACAATCCAGAAAGAAAAGCAGGACATCGAATGGTGTGAGCGCCGGGAAAAGGATTTTGAACAATTCTGCAGCGATTACGAGAAGTATCAACAGGACAGACAGGAAATGGAGCTTAATAACCGGGAGAAAAAGCGTTGTGAGGAGAACAAAGCACAAGCCATTTCCATGCAGGAAGCCTATAACGAAAAGCTGATCACTTTGGAGTCTGAGAAGCAGGAGTTGTCTAAGCTTACTAAGGAACTAAAGGATAAGGCAGCCAGATATCAGGGCTATGAGAGGGAGCCGGATTATGAGTCTGATATGAGCTTAGAGGATCTGGAAGCAAGATATGAAGCAATTACGACACGAATGTCATTTCAATTGCAGGATTTGGAACAGCAATTGCAAAAGGCAGGGAAGAATCTTAATAAGGCAAAGGATGAGCTTAAGAAGAAACAGAACAAATATCAACTTGTGGAACAGGATTGGAAAGATGTTTCTTATAATGAAAAAGAAGAAACGCATCAGGAGATTTTGTTAGAGGATAAAAGAAAAAAGTTTAACGTGAAGCAAAGTCTGTGGAATGAAGAGGAAGTACAGCTGGGTATTCTTTCCGGAAGAATTGAGGAAAAGAGGAAGGGAATCAAGGAGCAATGTGACAAAGAGGAGCTGCTACCCAAGGAAGAAATACAGACAGTAGATTTTGATGCAAGAAGGAATCAGCTTGAATACCGGAAAAAAGAAATACAAAAGTCATTACAGCAGGTAGAAAAGAGACTGCAGGGTATTGGAGAAAATATAGCTGCCTTTGCGGAATATCAGGATTTTATCCTCGAAGAGGATGTGGTCTGGGAAGAGGATATTGCGCAGATGGATGCAAAGAGACTGCGTGAATTTGCCGGTATCATGCGAAGGGATTACCGCCAGATTACAGAGGAAACAAAGCGCAGGAAGGAAAAGACAGAAGCGCAGCTGAATCTGCTGGTTCGTAAGGACATCTATCAGGATGATTATTATCGAAAGCCTCTGGAAGCAATGCTGTCTGTAACCCAAAAGGCAGAGCTTGTGCTGGCACAGCTTTATACAACCGTCCAGTCCTATGACAGTCAGCTTGCAAAGCTTGAAGTAGATATTTCCGTGATTGGACAGGAAAAAGAAAGAATCGAAGGGCTCCTGGAGGATTATATCAAGGAGGTGCATAGCAATATGGCTAAAATTGATAATAATTCAACGATTACCATCAGAGAGCGCCCGATTAAAATGTTAAGACTACAGATGCCGGATTGGGAAGAGAACGAAGGTCTGTACAGACAGAGACTGGATGATTTTTTAAGTGAGTTAACGCAAAAGGGTGTTGAAATCTATGAGAAGAATGAGAACCCTTCTGAGTACTTTGGAACCAGAATTACAACAAAGCATGTATATGACACGGTTGTCGGAATTGGAAACATCCAGATTAAGCTTTATAAAATCGAAGAGCAGAGAGAATATCCGATTACGTGGGCAGAGGTTGCAAGAAATTCAGGTGGTGAAGGCTTTTTATCAGCTTTTGTCATTTTATCAAGTCTATTACATTATATGAGACGTGATGATACGGACATCTTTGCAGATAGAAATGAGGGAAAGGTGCTTGTTATGGATAATCCTTTTGCACAGACAAATGCAGCACATCTGTTAAAGCCGCTCATGGATATGGCAAAGAAAACGGACACACAGCTGATCTGCCTGTCCGGTCTTGGTGGAGATTCCATTTACAGCCGCTTTGACAATATCTATGTTCTGAATCTTGTTTCAGCAAGTCTAAGAGGCGGAATGCAGTATTTACGAGGTGAGCATACAAGAGGAAGTGAGGAGGAGGTCATGATTTCCTCTCAAATCGAAGTGATAGGTCAACAGAGTCTGCTGTTTTAGGGTGGAAGTTTGCGAAAAAACTTGTAAAGAGGGGAAACGTACCTTATAATGTAAAGTACCGTAAAACAGAGGTTTTAAGAAAAATCAGGAGGTTAAATTCAATGGATCAGGAAAAAGTAATCGTCATTGATTTCGGTGGTCAGTACAATCAGCTTGTTGCACGACGCGTCAGAGAATGTAATGTTTACTGTGAAATATATTCATACAAGATCGATATTGAACAGATTAAAGAAATGAATCCAAAGGGTATCATCTTAACTGGTGGTCCAAACAGTTGCTATCAGGAGGATTCACCATCCTATCAGAAGGAGTTATTTGAACTTGGTATTCCGGTACTTGGACTTTGCTATGGTGCTCAGCTTATGATGCACAAGCTTGGTGGAAAGGTTATCACCCCGGAGGTAGGCGAATATGGTAAAACGCAGATACATTATGCTGAAAACGGTGTGTTATTTAAGGATATGCCACAGGACTCTATCTGTTGGATGAGCCATTTTGATCGTATTTCTGAAATCGCACCTGGTTTTGAAAATGTTGCGTGGACGGCAGATTGCCCTATTGCAGCGACACAAAATGTAGAGAAGAATTTATATGCGATTCAGTTCCATCCGGAAGTGCTCCATACAGTGAATGGTACACAAATGATTTATAATTTTGTACGTGGTGTATGCGGCTGTCAGGGCACATGGAGAATGGATTCCTTTGTTGAAAATACAGTAAAAGAGATAAGAGAAAAAGTAGGTGATGGAAAGGTTCTTTTAGCACTGTCAGGTGGTGTTGATTCCTCTGTGGCAGCAGGACTTTTATCCAGAGCCATCGGAAAGCAGCTTACCTGTGTATTCGTAGACCATGGTTTACTCCGTAAAGATGAAGGTGACGAAGTAGAAGCGGTATTTGGACCAAATGGACAGTTCGACCTGAACTTTATCCGTGTCAATGCACAGGAAAGATACTACAGCCAGCTTGCCGGAGTAACTGAACCGGAAAGAAAGCGTAAAATCATTGGAGAAGAGTTTATCCGCGTATTTGAAGAAGAAGCAAAGAAGATCGGTGCAGTAGACTTCCTTGCACAGGGAACTATCTACCCTGACGTAGTAGAAAGCGGACTTGGCGGAGAATCCGCAGTCATCAAATCTCACCATAACGTAGGCGGACTTCCGGACTTCGTTGATTTCAAGGAAATCATTGAACCGTTAAGAAACCTCTTTAAGGATGAAGTAAGGAAAGCCGGTCTTGAACTTGGAATCCCAGAGAAGCTAGTATTCCGTCAGCCATTCCCGGGACCGGGACTTGGAATCCGTATCATCGGCGAAGTAACTGCTGAAAAGGTAAGAATCGTGCAGGATGCCGATGCCATCTATCGTGAAGAGATTGCAAAGGCTGGTCTTGACAGAAGCATCGGACAGTACTTTGCAGCACTGACCAACATGCGTAGCGTTGGTGTTATGGGTGATGAAAGAACCTATGACTATGCAGTTGCATTACGAGCTGTGAATACCGTGGACTTTATGACTGCGGAGTCAGCAGAGATACCGTTCGAGGTACTGCAGACAGTTATGAGCAGGATCATTAATGAGGTCAAGGGAGTAAACAGAGTATTCTATGATCTGACCAGTAAGCCACCAGGGACGATTGAGTTTGAATAA
>JALEWA010000058.1 GCA_022788085.1 Lachnospiraceae bacterium | reverse complement strand
TCAGGATTTGTGTTCCATAAAAGGTTGTCTTTTTCTTTTGCAAAAGCTTTTGCACCGTTGAAATAGGCATTTCCATTGATATATGCCGGTTGCTTTACCTTTTCAAAGAGTTGTACATCACCATGACCATAAGTCAGTACTTCATGAATGTATTCCTCAAGTGAGGTAGGAGCACCATCGTAATCTGCAGTCCCATATGTTTTATCTTCTTCTTCTCCACCAATGAAAATATTCTGATACCACCGGTCGTCATTGCCATAGACTGGTGTTGTTCCAAGAAGCTGTGTGGAATGAGGAAGGTGATACGGTGTAGCCCTGTTTAAAACAGGATAGTGATGTATAAAGCCACAGCACAGGTTGTGTACAAAGGCAGTTCCCTGGGCTGCATTGTCAAAGGTATAGGCTGCCGTAAAAATATTGTTATCGACAAGGCAAGGACCATGAGTTACTTCTATCATAAAGTCACGATTATTTTTGTCATACACATTACAGCTTACTCTTGTGCCCTGTGCCTGCCAGTCAAGCCATGTACCTAGTGTGCAGTTATGGATATAATTGTGATGAATCTGGACATCAATGGCGGCATGAAACTTGATTCCACCAATTTCATGCCCATAGAACTCATGCTTAACACCAATATTGTAAATCTCATTTCCACAAATTTCACTGAAAGCACAGCCCATATGACCTACAATTCCTGTTTGTCCACAATCATGGATTTTATTATTACGAACGATATGGGAACCGATTCGTTCCTTGCTCCAGCCAATATGGCTTGCCAGGAATACACTTTCCATTTGATACTGATAGCCGGGCTTTTTATTCCACTTTGTATAGTAATTGTCACCGGTAGAGGCTTCCTTTCCAAGACTTATGCCACTACATTTTGCATCATGAATATCATTATCTTCCATTATCCAGCCCTTACTCCAGTTTGGACCAAGAAGTCCAGGCTGGTCAGCAGTCGGTGGCGCCCATGGAGAGGCAGCATGAGCCATTTCAAAGCCTTTTACAGTGATATAGTTGATTCCAGTCTTATCAGGATAGAAGCAGGAGCGTCTGACACTGATTTCGGTTAATGATGTATTTGGATTTATATTCTGAAAATTGGCATAAATAATCGTATTTTCATCTTCTATCTTAGCAAACCAGACAAAAAGAGTCTGGTCAGGATCCAGAATTTTTTCTTCACGTCTGCCCCAGGTCTGGTAAGGGGAGATAATGCGTTTTTGTGGATTTCTTAACTCTTCCATCGAACGGGCTTCATATAATGATTTTCCATTTAAATAAACATCTCCAAGATGAACAGGATGCTCATATGGTGCAACGACCCAGTCCCCCATAAGTGGAGTTGCAAAGGGATTAAAATCTCCAAATAAGGTATTGGGAACAGTTATTTTCCATATGCAGTTTAAACAGGATTCCCATCCTGTTTAAACTTCGGAGCCTTTGATCGTAACATGCTCACCTTTAGCTGCTTTATAGATAATGCGTTGGTCATGTGCCTTACCGCTGTTTTTAGGTTTTACCCATTCCCGGTATTCTCCTTCATGTACAATAATGGTATCACCTGCTGATGCAAGATCTGCAGCTCTTTGAATGGTTAGAAAGGGTGATGAAGGGGAACCATCATTTTTGTCATTTCCTTTTTTGGATACGTGATATGCTATTGCCATAAAAAAGCCTTCTTTCATAAGTGTTTACTTCTTTTATTATTTTATCATGCTGATTTTATACAAACAAGAATATAGGAGACTTATCACATTTTGTGACATTTTTGTTACTGTTCAGACAGGACTTAGCATTTACTGCTAAGTCCGTGAGAAAACGTAGTGTAGCCAAGTAAAAATCCATTTGCGAAGCAAATTTTGCATGGATTTTTACTCGTTACTGGAACGTAGTGAACAGTAACACATTTTTTAGTGGGTAATTGACACAAATTCTATATACATGTGTGTAAAAACTGATATGATAGAAATAACAAAATGTAAAAGGAGCCGCAAAAATGAAATTATACTATAAACAGCCTGCATCGAATTGGCATGAAGGACTGCTTCTTGGAAACGGAAGAATTGGTGCTGTTGTATTTGGTGGAACAAAAACAGAGAAAATAGCATTAAATGAAGATACTCTTTGGGCAGGGTATCCCGAAAAGACGCAACAGAGTATGCAAAAGGATTATCGCAAAAAGATCATTGAGCTTGCAAAAAATAAGCGTTATGATGACGCAACAAAGCTTACGGAAGAGCTTCTTGGTGACTCTATGGATAGCCAGATGTATGTACCATTTGGTAATCTTTTTCTGGAAATGCTTGAGGAAGAGAAGATTACGGAATACGAAAGAGAGCTTAATCTGGACACAGCAGAGGTCATCATTCGCTATCAGAATCATGGAGAGCCTGTAGAGAGAAAATGTTTTGTCAGTGAACCCCATCAGGTGCTTGTATATCAGATAAAGGCGAAAAAGCCATTTTCCTTAAAAATGTGGGCAGAAGGGGGGTATCTGAATCGCTTTGATGCTTCTACAGGCATGTTAAAGGTGTATGGACGATGTCCGGGAAGAAGCAATCTTACAAAAATAGGAACAGGAGATAAAAATTCTCTCTTTTCTGATGAACCAAGTCATCAGGGAGCAAGATATGAAGGAATAGGAGTGATAAAGAGCCCGGATGGACAGATAGAGGCTGATAAACAGCAGATTCTTGTCAGAAATGCGACAGAGCTTACGCTTTATTTTGCCATTCGTTCAAGCTTTGCAGGCTTTGATAAGCACCCTCAGCTTGAAGGAAAGGAAGAAGAAGTTTTACTGAAAAAGGATTTGGGATGCACAGGGCTTTCTTATGATGAGCTTCGGGAAGGACATTTGAAAGAATACCAGCCGTATTTTAACAGAATGTCTTTTTCTCTTGGAAAAGATTCTTATGAGAAAGAGGACTTATTGGAAAGGTTAAAGAAGATTCAGGAAGGCAGGGAGGATTTAGGACTTGCGGCTTTACTGTTTCATTATGGCAGATATTTGCTGATTGCATCTTCAAGACCCGGAACACAGGCGGCAAACTTGCAGGGAATCTGGAATCAGGATTTAATTCCTGCGTGGTTTTGTGATTATACCATTAATATCAATACAGAGATGAATTATTGGCAGACAGGACCTTGTAATCTGGATGAAATGGCAGAACCGCTTGTAAGACTGTGCGAGGAAATGCTTATTGATGGCAGGAAAACGGCAAGATCGTATTTTGATTGTGAGGGAGTCTGTGCCTTTCATAATGCAGATATATGGAGAAAGACTTCTCCTGCGTTTGGAAAAGCAATGTGGAACTTCTGGCCATTTGGTTTTGCATGGCTTTGCAGAAATCTCTATGAAGGATATCTTTTTTCGCAGGATAAGGAATATTTGCAGCGTATTATGCCAATTTTACGTGAAAATGTACGATTCTGCATTCATACTGTTTCAAGAACAGAAGAAGGCTATGCTTTTTTGCCTGCAACTTCACCGGAAAATGAATTCATTAGTCAGGGAGAAAAAGCTTCGGTAGCTTATTATAGTGAAAATGTAAATGCGATTATCCGAAATCTGTTGAGAGATTATATTGAGTGCTGTGAAGTATTGCAAGTAAGGGATGAACAGGAAGAGAGAATCAAAGAGGTCTATGAGAATATGGTGCCGATTAAAATTGGCAGTAAGGGACAGATTTTGGAATGGAATGAGGAGCTTTTAGAGGCAGATGAGCATCATCGACATTTATCCCATCTCTATGAGCTTCATCCGGGAAGAGGAATTGGTCATGAAACGCCAGAGCTTTTAGAGGCAGTAAGGAAAAGCCTGCTCATTCGTGGTGATGAGGGGACAGGATGGAGTCTTGCATGGAAGATATTTATGTGGGCAAGGCTTAAGGACGGAGACCATGCATGGAATATCATTAAGAATTTGTTCCGGCTGGTAGAGCCTGACAGACCAGGACATGGTGGTGTCTATGCAAATCTTCTTTGTGCACATCCACCATTTCAGATTGACGGTAATTTTGGATATACAGCCGGCGTAGCGGAAATGTTGTTACAAAGTCATGATAAGGAGCTGCATATTTTACCGGCGCTTCCTTCTGACTGGAAAATGGGAAGTATCAGTGGACTTCGTGCCAGAGGAGGAATTCTTGTTGATATCAGCTGGAGTGAGGAGGAAATGAAGGCTGTGCTACATAGTGATAATATACAAGAGGTCATGGTACGTGTTGCAGGGCTGGAGGCTGAAAGAATAGAGCTGGAAGCCGGTAAAGATTTTGAAATCCTGAAAAGATATTGAAAATAAAGGAGTAGACAATGGAAATAGCAGTTATGGCGGATATACATGGGAATTATGTGGCATTTGAGCGATGCATGGAATATTGCAGGCAGCGTGGGATTGATACTTATATTTTTCTTGGTGATTATGCAGGAGAGATGGCTTTTCCCGAAAAGGCAATGGAGATGCTTTTTAAGATAAAAGAGAAGTATCGCTGCTATTTTGTCAGAGGAAATAAAGAAGACTATTGGAAAAATTATCGGGATAAGGGTGAGACAGGCTGGAAGGAATATGATTCCACAACTGGTTCTCTTTATTATACTTATTATCATTTGTCTCAAAAGAGTATGGATTTTAGCGATAAAAGCATGGACTGGACAATTATGAAGGATTTTGCTGTAAAATATGCGTTTATTAGCCTACCATATGATGTGGAGCGTGTAATCAGGGATCTGCATGAAGCCGGACTTGATAAATATGCACCCTGCTGGTGCCAGATTACGGAATATCTCTTAAGAAAGGGAGATGTATCACATGGTCGCGTTTTAAACAGGGCAATGGAGCTTTGTAAGGAAAAAGTGGGAGATTGCATCTGGCCAAATATTCCGGAAGAATATTGGTGTCAGGCAGTCAAGGAAATGATAGGGTGAATTTAAAATATTTTTAAAAGGTTTAAAATAATCTTAAAATGTATAGACAGGAGAATCTTTCTTTGATATGGTATCGCATATCACATCTTAGAAAGGATCTTTTTCTACGAACATGAAAATGGAGCAGCATTCGAATGGTCACATCTATGACAAAATCTTCAAAAAGGTATTAACCTTATCTTCAAAGGCAGTCATTAATTTTATTAACGGATTATTTGAAACACAGTATTCCACAGATGCAAAAGTTACTTATAACTGGACAGAATTTCATGATGATAATTTAAAAAGAATACTGGCAGATACGATAATAACAATTGATGGCTGTCATAGCTATCATATCGAAGCATAGCGTTATCAGGATGATACAATTATTTTTCGTGTCTTCGAATATAGTTATCGCCATGCAGAACGATATAAAGATATTTCAAAAGATAAATGTTTTTTGCGATTTCCAGAGCCTAAAGTCATTTATCTGTATGCAGAAGGAATAATTCCTAATACTTATTCGTTAATTCTTGACTTTGGCACACAGGGAACTTTTGAATATTGTGTTGACACAGTTCAGCTAGAGAAAATCTCAGTCAAAGAGCTTAATCAAAGAAAAATGATTATATTGATACCGTTTTATCTTTTATCTCTACAGAAGATAATTAGAAAGAAGCGTTCTAAGGAAAATCTGGAGCAATTGAAAAAGCTTATTTTTAATGATATACTTGGAAGTATAGAGATGAATTATGAGTATGGCAATATAACGATGGATGATGCCAGTCGATTAAAGAATCTTACAATTGCCTTATATCGTCATCTATATGCAAATTATGAGGAAATGGAGGATTTAAACGATATGACAGATGAATCATTGATTTTAGAGTACGACATTTTTCTGAAAAAGCATAATATAGAAAGCCTGGATGAGACTGTAGAGTGGATTGAAGAACAACGTAAATACATAGAAGAACAAGGCAAGTATATAGAAGAACAAGGCAAGTATATAGAAGAACAAAGCAAGTATATAGAAGAACGAAATAAATATATAGAAGAACAAAATAAATATATAGAAGAACAAAGCAAAAACATAGAAGAACGAAGAAAAAATATTGAAGAGCGAAGCAGGTATATTGAACAGAATGAGGAAACTATTGAAAAGAAGAAAAGGGAAATAGAAGCTAGTAAGAAAGAAATCGAAACAGGTAGGAAAGAAATCGAAACTGGCAGGAATGAAATTCAAAAAGAACGCAGTTTGATGGTAAAAAACTGGATTAAAGCTATGAAAAAGCTTGATATAAGCACAGAAGAAATTGGAAGACAATTGATAGAAATTCTTGGTATAACACAAGAAGAAGCAGATACGTATTTGTAATTGGAAAGGCTTGGGATAAATAGGATGAGATTTGTAATACAGCGTGTAAAGGAAGCCTCTGTTTCGGTTGAACAGGAGGTTATTGGAAGAATCGGGCATGGTCTTCTTGTTTTTGTTGGTGTATCTGACACAGATGATAAACAGATTGCAGATAAGATGATTGACAAACTTACAAAGCTTCGTATCTTTGATGATGAAGAGGGAAAGACCAATCTTTCAGCAACAGATGTAAATGGTGAATTTCTGATTATTTCCCAGTTTACTTTATATGCGGATTGCAGAAAGGGAAATCGCCCCTCCTTTGTAAAGGCAGGAAAGCCGGATGTGGCAAATGAACTGTATGAATATGTTATATCCGAGGTTCACAAAAAAGGGTTTCATACAGAGCATGGTTCCTTTGGGGCAGATATGAAGGTTGCTTTATTAAATGATGGACCTTTTACCATTCTTCTTGATTCCGACGAGATAGTAAAGTAAGAGTAAAGAGATTAGGGAGGTTACAGATGAATTTTACAGTTGAATTGCCACAGATTCCAAATGTGGAATATAATATCAAAGAATTTGGTGCTGTAAATGGGGGTACTGTATCAAATACAGAGGCGATTAACAATGCCATTGTAAAAGCACATGAAAATGGTGGAGGAAGAGTTGTAGTTCCAGCGGGAGTATGGCTTACAGGACCAATAGAATTAAAGTCAAACATTGATTTGCATGTGGAAACAGGAGCAATCCTGTTATTTAGCAAGAATAAGGAGGAATATCCTTTATATATGTCAGATTATGAGGGTATGGAAACAATTCGTGCTACTTCACCGATTCATGCAGAAAATGCTTCCAACATATCTATTACCGGAAGCGGAACAATTGATGGAAACGGGCAGCTTTGGAGACCGGTCAAGCAATTTAAAATGACAAACAGACAATGGGAGGTGTTACTTAAGAAATCTCCATATACTGTAACGGCAAACGATGGGGAAATCTGGCTTCCTACACAGACAAGCTTAAAAGGATTTCAATTAAGCATGAATGATGCAAAGGCATTAGAGGATATAAAGACAGCAAAGGAGTGCTGGGATTTCTATAGACCGGTACTTGTTCGCCTATATCAATGTGACCATATTCTGATAGAAAATATTACTCTGCAGAATTCACCGGCATGGAATGTACATCCTTGCTTCTGCAAGCATATTACGATTCGGAATGCAAAGATTCGTAACCCGTATTATGCACAGAATGGAGACGGACTTGATTTGGAATCCTGCCAATATGCGCATATCCATGATACTACCTTTGATGTAGGGGATGATGCCATCTGTATGAAGTCAGGAAAGGGTGCAAAGGCACGCCAGATACAGGTACCGACAGAATATGTAAGCATTCATGATTGTATGGTGTATCATGGTCATGGTGGTTTTGTAGTTGGAAGCGAGATGTCGAGAGGTGTAAGAAATATAGAAGTAAAGAATTGCTCCTTTATTGGAACCGATGTAGGAATCCGTTTTAAGTCAGCACTTGGAAGAGGCGGTGTCGTAGAGGATATTATTCTTGAAGATATTCAGATGAGTAATATTGAAAAAGAAGCGATTATTTTTACAATGGGTTATGTGCTGGATTATCGTGAGGAGAAGCAGAGTGCTTTGAAGGTAAATCCGAATGATATTCCTTATTTTAAAAATATTACCATGAGGCGTATTACCTGTAATGGGGCAGAAACCGGTCTGAAGGTAGAAGGTATTGACATG
>JALEWA010000014.1 GCA_022788085.1 Lachnospiraceae bacterium | reverse complement strand
GCCTGTACAGTACCTTCTTTATGATATTCATATCCGTCAACTTCAATTGCCAACACGGGCTTTTTACCAATTCTGTTATACAGCAGAAAATCTATATGTGTAGCCGGATTCATTGCATACTGACACTCTTGTTCATTCAATAATTCTAGATTTCTGATTAACATTTTCATTGGAAAATGACAAACAACATCCAGACTTGAATACTTGTCCTCAGTAATAATCTCTTCGATTAACGAATACATCAGATTCTCTGAATCATATTCCGACACCTTTTTATGCTTCTGCAAATATACTTTTCTTTCTTCCGTATACTGCTTATATAGATAATCAAAAATAGAATATATCTTACTATCAACGACCTCAAAATTGTTATATTTTATGTAATCTATCAAATCCGTTATATTACTTTCTTTGACCTGATTGTTTCCTGTAACAACCAACATTAATTTCTTTTTCGCCCTTGAAACAGCCACATTGATTAAGTAAGGATCGTCTGCGAAATCAGAAATTTCATCATCTACCGTTGATATGATGATAGTTTCTTTTTCTTTTCCCTGAAATTTATGTACTGTTGCAACATCTATATCTTTAATCTCTCTTCCCAGAGCCTCCACTTGATTCTTATACGGTGCAATAATCCCCGTCTCTTCTGGATTTGAAACATATTTGGGTATAATTTCATTTTTTATCACATCTATCTGACGTTGACTATAATGATTACGTTCATGATTTCCCGGTACAGTTTTTACCACCGATAAAACATCTTCTTCACCGTTGTCTGTTGTCATTATGATCAATTCACCCCGATAAAACTTCTGGTTGCAGAAATTAATTATTTTAGGATGACACCTATAGTGTTCTCGTAACAGCGTTTGTGTTACATTCGGCATAACATCCAAAATTGACTGTAAAAAACTTTTTGTAAATTGATATCCTGCATTGATGTTAAAACTATCAAATATTGCTTTTGACTTTATCCTTATATCCTCTGTAACAATATTCGGAAGTTGCTTAGTATCTCCTACGATAACAACATTTTTTGCACAAGACAGTGCCAAAGCTCCTGTTGCAATGTCTACCTGTGATGCTTCGTCCATAATAAGATAATCATACACAACATTTGTATTCAAACTGTTTCTTGATGAGAATGTTGTACTAAGGATAACCGGATATTCCGCTAAAACATCATAAGAATCTTTCCACAAATTGTCTTCACTAAATAGTTTACGTTTTCCCTTTCCTTCATATTTTCTTGCCAGCTTATCTTTTAAGATAGCCATTGATTGACTACATAAATCATCGAGTAAATCCTTATTAACACTTGTTAAATATTTTTCAATTTCTTCCATTTCCTTACTTAGCTCCGCTTGCTTTGCACGGTAATACATAGCTTGGAATGTAGTAATTATTTTGGTAATATCCTGTTTGTAAAAATTCAAATCGGTAATACCATATTTAAAAAATGCCTTTATTATAAATATAATTCCTATTTTTTGCTTCTCTTCCGAAATTATCTGACACTCTTGCCACATTGTCATCCATCGTTTTGAGGAAAGCTTTTTCCTGAATCTTATGCGATCAGTATCAACATCTGTTTCCTCCACATATTGATTGAAATATTCCAACTCCGTTACTAATTGAGAATATTCCTGCCTTAAATATGCCAATCGCTCTTGCTTATCAAAAACTGCTTTTAACTGCTTAGATTTTTCGGAAATTTTATTCTGCAGAACACTCTGCTTTTCTTCTATTTTCCATGATGAAAAATCCGGATAATTCACATCCTGTTGTTCAAGAAATATTTTCTTATTCTTTGAACTGCCTAATGTAGCCACAACAAAACCTAAATTATATTTCGGTGACGATAGTTTCTCATATACATTTTCAGTTGCTGAATTATTATTAGAAACTATCAGAACAGTTTTTCCTTGCATTAATATATTAGCAATAATATTTAATATAGTTTGTGTCTTTCCGGTTCCAGGCGGTCCCTGAATGATGCTAATCTGATTTTCCATAGCACTCTTAACAGCCTTGTATTGACTATTATTACATCCAAATGGGAAAATCGGTATGTACTCATACCTCATTTTATTCGTCTGAAACGAAGATGGATTTATATACTTTGCTATTGCTACATCGTCACCTACAAAGGATATTTTTTCAAACCTTTTAGCCAACAATTTTTCGCCAGTTTCCTCATTCTTAAGGTCACTTAAATTTGCAATCTGCTTTATATATTCAAACACATTAGCAGCCTGGCTTTGACTTAGACATGATTTAACAATACTTAACTCGTTTTCACGATAGTCCCTCTCACTACCGTCGCCAAAACAAACATGCCAATAAGAATCAGATTTACTTCTAAATACATAAATAGCTTCTATATCAAAGAACTCCCTCCCTTCTCTGCTAACACGATACATATTAGGATTTAAAACCTCTGGTTCTTTTAACCATTCTACATTTGAATATGCATACGAATATGTTTTGCCATTGTTAAATTCAATGTCCATCTTTCGCATATTGGCATTATTCTTACAAAATCTTATTTCTGGTGTTTTTATTTCACCTTTTATAATAATCATATGTTTTTTAGCATTCATCTGTTTATCGCTTTCTTTATTTTGTTAACAATCCATGTGCCGAATTAAACCCGTTTCAAATTAACAATATGTTCATAATATACTCTTCTCCTTTTCATAAGGAGAATCGTTATTATCTCTCATTTCTTCCTCATTCAAGGTGTTGTCACAATTTTATTATACCAATACCTTTAATTACTATCAATACCATTTTAGAACGCACGTTCGAACTATTGTTCCTGATTTTTCTTCATTATGGAGCTATTGTTCATATATGATAGAAATACCTTCAATACAAAAATAAAATCTAAGCAAAAATGTTATGTATTGTAAGCAATTTTTTCCAAAGAAAAAGACCTTATAGAAAAGGATATTTCCCTCTCTACAAGATCTATAAATTCTCGTTAGTTTTTAGTTGTCCCAGCCTAATCTGTTTTGCAGACAATGATGACATGGAGCGAGACATATCTTTGTCCGGATTATAAAAGCCCTTATTCTTATTAAGCCATAAAAAGGAAATGATATAGAGTGGATTAAATTTATCCGACGTCTGAACGAAACTGGTCCGCCCCATCTCCCAGTATTTCTTTTATCCTGTTTGTCAGCCCTATATATTCTTCCAGTACATCTTTATGATGTGACCTGATATAATCCATATCTCCTTCTTTTGCTGCCATTTCCAGTGTTTTTGCCTCCTTGGACAAATGAACAGCACCTATTGTAAGAGAGGTACTCTTTAGTGCATGCACAATGGTTTTATAGTTTTTCCAATCCTCCTCAACAAAAAACTTTTCTATCTTTGACGCCTTATCTTCTGATTTCATATATTCTTTCAGCATTTCTACATAAAATTCTTTCTCATTCATGCAGTATACAAGTCCGGTCTGCACATCTAGCCCTTCCAGTTTTTCCAGCTGCATCATTGGATCTGTTTCTGACTCATCTATGTACTCTGCCGGTTCTGACTCCACCATATCTTTTGAATTCTTTTTTTCTTTGTTTTCACAAATAAGTTCTCCCGGCAGATATTTTAGGAGCATCTCAAAAATTTGTGTTTCCTGAATCGGCTTTGTCAAATAGTCGGTGAATCCCGCCGCCATGTATTCTTCTTTTGCTCCCACGATAGCATTTGCTGTCAGCATGATAACCGGTATTTCCCTGTTAGGGTTGTCCGAAAGCAACTTCATATTTTGCAGTGTTTCAATACCATCCATTTCCGGCATCATATGATCCAGAAAAACAATATCATACTGCTTCCTTTTTACACATTCCAGACATTCCCTGCCACTGACTGCTGTATCAATCTGTATTTTTGTTTCTTTCAGAAGACCTTCTACTACCTTTAAATTCATCTCCACATCATCCACAACAAGAATCTTTGCTTCCGGTGCCACGAAAGACAGTGTGTTGCCATCTGAAGTATTCAGATATTGCTGATAACGATTGCCAAAATCTCCCATAGGCTTGGCATCTACTACTTTCTGTGGTATTTTGGCAGTAAAACAGGAGCCTTTTCCATAAGTACTATCCACGGAAATCTCTCCCCCCATCAAATCTACCAGATTTTTGGTAAGGTTCAGCCCCAGTCCTGTTCCTTCAATATTACGATTACGTTTTTCTTCTATTCGGGTAAATGATTCAAACAGTTTTCCTAAATCTTCCTCCTTGATTCCAATTCCTGTATCGGTAACGGATATGACAAGCTGTATCCGGTCATCCGATTTTTTTTCGTAATCCATGCTGAATATAATTTTTCCCTCTTTTGTATATTTCACAGCGTTGGACAGAAAATTGTTGATAATCTGTCTAATCCGAACTTCATCCCCATATAACCAGGCAGGCAGATTTTCATTAACCTGCATTACAAATTCAACCGGCTTATTTTCCATCTTTACTTTTGCTAAGTTATAACAGTCATTTAAGATTGAAAATAATTGATACTTTATCGGAAGAATTTCCAGTTTGCCGGACTCAATTTTTGATATATCCAGAATATCATTGATAATTGAAAGCAGTGATTGCCCTGCACTCTGGATATTTTTTGCATATTCCCTTAAATTCTCATCCTTACATTCTTTTAAAAGCATGCTATCCATACCCAGAATGCCATTGATTGGAGTGCGGATTTCATGAGACATATTGGCAAGGAACTGGCTCTTTGCTTCGTTTGCCTGAACAAGCTCCTGCAACATATTTTTTTCTTTTGTAAGATCATACACAAAACAGACGATGCAATATGGATCTTCATGAAAATCTCTTGCAACAGAGAAATTCAGCGAACAGCTGATTTCTCCATGTATTGCTACCAACTCCGCTACTCCTTTGTTATCCTGTAAAATCGTACAAAGCAATCTCTCGACTTCCTCTTCTGTACTCTGAAACAACTGAGAAAGCTTCTGATTTTCAATCTTTTCGATTCCCAAAAGTTCCTGCCCATAATTATTTACCAAAAAAAGCCGTAAGTGCTCATCAAAAATCAATATGGCGGTGTTTGCAGACTCGTAAATATATTGGATCAGATTTCCAACTGTGATACTGAACGCATTAAACTTGGTGGCCCAGAACCACGTAATCATATAGGTCAGAAACATCCCATAAGCAGAGCTTGGGAAAGAAGGCTTTCCTAACATCGGCAGAATCGTATCCGGAATAATAGAAACCAAGATGGCCAGATTAGAGAGAATAACAGCCCTGACATAATAGACCTGACGCTTCCGCTTTTCCTTATGAACCCAAATAATGGCAATGCCGACCATCGTTACCGCAACAAATACCAAAAATGAATTATGCATCATTCTTGCAAAGCTATTTGTTGAATAGTAGCACATTCTTCCATTCATCCGCACAAAGGTATGATGATCGGGTATGAAAAAAAACAGATCTATAGCAACAAAAATTCCAAATACAACTGCATAAGTGTGAAACAGCCACTTAGGAAGTTCAACCATATAAGCAATCATCAGCGCTTCTGTCATCATAAAACACGAAACGCCTACTAATCCAACTGCCCGAAATACAGCTGCCTGTTCTGCAGTTTCCGTAAATCCCATAATACCATAGCCACCACTCCATAAAGCCCCGAAAAAGCCCATTGCAAGCATGTAATACCGCAAATTTCCAGCGTTCTTTTCCCGCACAAAATAACTAATACCACAGCTTGCAATAATGGTACTGAATACTACAGCAAGGCAATTAATAAATAGTCCCATCATATTTCCTCCACAAATTAAAATTTCTGTTTTCAATACTCATACCCTGTAATCCCGAAAATGTCCATTTTATTAAATTCAGAAATCTCACAGAGATTTCAATACCTGTATCATTTCCTCCGCAATATGAATTACCTCCTCCATCATGACATCCGCCAGACAGACTCTTAGTTTGTCAAGATACTGTGTACACTCATCGGGTATCCTGCATTTTTCCAGCTCCTGCATCGCTGCATCGGCTGTATCGAGGTCAAACTGTTCCATAGAATCCCTTATTGTAGTCAATAATTCTATAAGCTCCTGTGCAGAAGCCTCCCTCTTTTCCTCATTCTGTATCTCACCGTAAGGGCGAAGAACTTCCTTCATGCTTCGGTATTCCTTAATAAGCTCCGGAGTTTCTTCCATGATTGTCTGTACATCATTGGCATTGCCACAGTTCTCCATGTGGTGAAACCATTCAGACAGCTCCTTTGCACCAATCATACGTGCTGTGTTCTTAAGGGCATGTACCTCAATGGTATAGTCACGAATCATATTATCTGCCAGACAACTCTCCAATTTGTTTGCTTTGACATCAATCATCTTGTAGAAATCTCCAAGTAGACTGTACCAGAGCTTCTCGCTTCCGGAGCATTTTATTCCTTCTTCTATGTCAATACCTGATTTTTCCAAAAGTGCAGCCTCTTCGTTTGTAACCAGTGCTTTTGCTGTTTCCTGCTCTGTACTGTCCTTCTTTTCTCTATCAGTCGCCTTAATAATCAGTTCTCTTGGCAACCATCTCTTGATACAATTACATATTTCCTTCATTTCAATAGGCTTTGCCACAAAGTCATTCATACCGGCCTGCGTAAACTTCTGCCTGGCATCCATCAGTGCATTTGCTGTCAATGCTACCACCGGAATGTTTTTATAATAATCCCCCTCCATTGCACGAAGCTTCTGCGTTGTCTCAATACCGTCCATAACCGGCATCATATGGTCCATGAAAATGATATGGTACTTATGATTCTGTATTAACTGCAGCGCACGTTTTCCGCTTTCTGCCGTATCAATCTTCATTTGAAGCGGCTGCAACAGTCCTGTCGCTACCTTTAGGTTCATCTCATTATCATCTACAATCAGTATGGAAGCCTCAGGGGCAATAAAGTTATGGTATTCCTCTGTTGCCATACAGGCATCCTGCAGCTCATGATTTATGATCTGACATAGATTCAGGCTGTAAAGTGGTTTATTCACTAACGTTATCCCATTTCCCTTACACTCTTCAAGCAATGGATTGCGCAGTACATATATCTCTCCCACTTTCTCCCTGTTTTCTTCGATGACTCCGCTAATCTCCTCATAGCTTTCAACGTCGGTGAAGAAATAGTCGAGTGGCTCCTTGGTCTTCTCCCATTGTTCATAAGACTGGAAGGACAGCCTGAATTGCATCGTCAGTTTCTGTAACAGCTCACCCAGGCAATCTTTCTTGAAATAACCACACACATGCAGTTTAGAAGATGCTTCCTTGTCGTGCAGCTCTGCTGCCGGCTGATCGCCTGCAATCTTCTGATGAATATTAAAGTAAAATTCACTTCCCTCTCCATATGTACTACGAACGCCAATCTTACCACCCATCATCTCTACAAGCTGTTTAGAGATGGACAATCCAAGTCCGGTTCCCTCTTTCTCATGGTTTTTCTTACTATCTACCTGTTGAAAAGCACCAAAGAGTTTTCCCAAATCTTCATCCTTAATGCCCTGTCCTGTATCCTTAACAGAAATAAGAAGCTCCATATCGTCACCACACACTTCACCCACAAGAATCTGAAGCCTTACATATCCTGAATCAGTAAATTTAATTGCATTATTTACAATATTAATAATAACCTGCCTGATTCGAAGGGAATCTCCATATAACTTCTGTGGAAGCTTCTCATCAATATCATACAAAATCTCTATATTCTTCTCTCCGATTCGAGTTAAGAAAATCATTCCCAAATCACACAGCATGGACATAGGTTCATATTCAGACTCTACCAAATCCATCTTACCGGACTCAATCTTTGAGAAATCAAGGATATCATTAATAATATTGATAAGCGCATTACCGGAATTTTTGATATTCATCAGATATCCCCTGTTCTGTGCCGACATTTCTTCCCGTAAAAGGATTTCCGTCATACCGACAATTGCATTCATAGGAGTTCTGATTTCATGGGATATATTAGACACAAAAGTTGATTTTGCCTTATTGGCTGCCTCTGCCTGCTCCTTCAGCGCTTTCATGATTTTGGCCTGTTCCTGAGCATTTTTCGTGTAATGATAACTATCCGTAATATCATTCAAGACATATGTCTTACCAAAATAAACATTTTGGTCTACTAACAGGCGGCTCTGTACTTCATAGATCCGGTTATCATACTTAATCGTACTCTTATTAATGATGCAATTATCAAGATTTTCCATTATGTCTGCACTATTTGAAGTACTTAAAAAATGATACAACTGTGTCGCACACTTATTCTGGTAAATAATTGTGTTTTCGCTGTCAAGTACAATCAATCCGTCCGTCAGCTCATCTATCGCCTGATCTTTTGCCATGGTCAACGTGTTAAGCAATTTATCACGAAACAATGACACTCCCAATATGATGATACATATCATATATGCAGGCAGTGTGGAATCATATCCACCTGTTTTTCCTGTCAGGAATAAAGCAAGTCCACCAATCATTACAATAATAATGATAAAAAATGCACAGAGTTTTCGCTTATCCGAGTCACTTTTCACATCTCTGTATCTATATACACATGCAGCTATCATAATCACCAGATACAGTACAACAACCGCATGATATAAAATATATACCGGACCATGCCCCAGCACAAGATGTGGAAAGAAGCCTTCCTGTGTAAAATCAATACTACTGTAATAAAGCTTATGGTGTTGGCAGGTCATTACCAGCATTGAAATAGAAAAGTGAAATATCGTCAGTATCCGGTAGAGCCACGATGGTAGCTTGATTCTGCAAAACTCCATTACAAACATGAATATGAGCAATACCACAAACGGCTTTCCCAAATAGCTCACTCGCACTGCCAACAGTGCCTGACTGAGGTCTTTTGCTCCCAGTTCTAGTAAATATCCGACAAAATTGAATTCCAGTGTCAGAATTAACAGAAGCATACAGTTCTGCTGTCTGGAGGGTTTTTGACAAAACACATAACATAGCTCTCCGAATAGTACAACGATTCCAATATACTGAAATATTATAAATAATACATACATTAGGCATCCTTCTCCACTTTCTCTTCAAATTCAGAAACAGGCATAGGTTTCGCAAAGTAATATCCCTGGATCATATCACATCCCAATTCAGTCAGAAAATCTACATGCTCTTTGCTCTCAACACCTTCTGCAACAACATGCATCCCCAGCTTTTTGGCAAGCCGTATAATCTCACATACAATCGTTTCCCCACGACTCGAATCATCTCCACGGAAAAATTCTGTATCCAGCTTCAAAACATCAAACGGAATATCCATAAGGGAATTGAGTGATGAATAGCCTGAGCCAAAATCATCCATGGAAACACGAAATCCATAGGCCTTGAGCTGTTTTACTGTTTCAATCAACACCTTTTTATCATCAAGGAAAGCACTTTCCGTCACTTCCAGTTCAATCAATTCATGGCTGGGACCGTAAGCATCCACCAACTGGCAGATATGCTCTGCCAATCCCTCCTGTGCGAAATGTGCTCGCGATATATTAACGGAAATCGGTACCGTTTTTTTGCCTTGGATTGTCCACTCCGACAGCAGTTTTGCAACCTTGGATACCATATAGTCATCCAGCTGTGTAATGAATCCGTTTTCCTCAAAAATAGGTATAAAGCGGTTCGGCGGTATAAATCCTTCTGTCCTGCTGTTCCACCGAACCAATGCCTCTGCCCCGACCATTTTCTTATCCGACGGGCTATATTTAGGCTGCAGATACACTTCAAATTCCTCTTCCCGCAATGCAGCCTCCATGTCTCTCTCTACTTTTTGATTCCATAACTGATTTTCCAACATATGCTGATTAAAGAATGAAATCCTCGTCTCTTCGTGAAGCTTTGCTTCCCTTCTTGCTATGCTGGCATAATTATATATCTGGTTGATATCAATACTTTTTCTTACCTTATAGTATCTGCCATTGTCTGCGCTAATGGGATGTATGATATAGATTCCTGCCTGAAAATGCAGTTTCTGTTCTGTATTTAATCCGGTCAGCTCCGCTAACAGTGAACGCAGCCTCTTCTGGCAATCATTGTAATGCTCCTGTTCATTCATACCCTGACAATTGATAAGCAGTCCAAAATCAGCACCCTCATATCTGGCAAATATCTCATGCCTGTTAGTTCTTGCGTTTAAAAATCCGTTCATTACCTCCAGCAATTCTTCACCAGCCTTTGTACCATAACAACTGCAGTAATTATGATATTGTTCCAGATGCAGCGAACAAATAGCATAAGTTTTTTTTCTGTTTCTATGTTGCGTCAGAATTCTTTCACTATAATTCCGGAAATACAGCCAGTTGCAACCTCCCGTCACAATATCCTGATACAAAAACTTCATCATTTTACGCTGTGTGAAAATCACACGAATGGTATTGATAAACATGAGCAGCAACGGTACGAATGTCAGAATGGCTGTAAACACGCCAAATGTGCACACATAAAGTATATCCATTCTGAGTATCTGCAGGGAATATTTCCGGTAAAACAGATATTCACTATTCTTCGATGGCATCTGTAGCCATATTTTCTGGTCCAGAATTGAACTATAAAACCATGTACTATCATATGCCGCCATATCATCCTTCTCAAAGGTTTCTCTTGCAGCTTCCACCAGTATAGCAGACATACTGTGCAAGCCCTTTTCCTGAATGAAATTTTCCTCACTGTCTGCAATAACTTTGATATCTTCATTAAGCGAAATATCATATGTCACACGGAAATCCGGCGTTGATGTACCTGTCTTCACAATAGGATTTTCCTCTTTATCAACAACATAAATATCCCTGCCCTGCGTTATATAAGGTTCTAATTCTTCAACTGCCTGTTGAACTGTACATCCCTTTTCCATTATATTGTCCAGTAATTGACTGCTATACAAGACATCATCATATATCTGTTCTATCTTCATGCCTGCAATATAAGTAGCAAAAAGCTGTACGAACAGCATGAATAAACAGGGGCACCATAAAAGACCTCCGGCAAAAATAACAATAGACGGCCATATCCTTTTCTTCCTTAATTTTTCATAACTTTTTTCTTTTGAACTGTTAGTTCTGCTGCTCTTCATAGTCGCAAACCTTTCTGTCTGTATATTGTAATATTCATTTAATAGTTATCAGAATATATTACAATTATACTATTTATTTCTGTTTTTGTAACTATTGAATATTAATAGATATATCGTAACTGTTGTAAGCACAAGTCTCTTCTTCGCATCCTCTGTATATGCAAAGCAACCTACCCATTGCAAAAGATTGATGAAACGGCAGAAAAACTTCGTAAAAAAGGAACTATCCGAAGAATAGCTCCCAACTTCACTCAATTAATGCAAAATAATGCCACGAAGCATAAAAAAAGCCCACAAACCATCATAATTGCCAGGCTTGTGGGCTTTTTGTATACTATTTTGAACTCTTTTTCAGGTTCGATTTTTCATGTAACTTTATTGTTATTGCGTTTCAAAGCCGTATCATTTTGATACGATTTTGTCTCTTGTTAATGTGGTTTCAAAGCTGCTGTACCCAAATTGTACCCACGCTATTTCTGTGCGCTATTTTTCAAAATCAAAGGTGTCATTTTTTCCATAAGTGCATCTGCAATACGCCTGCTTTTGTCATCAAGAATTTTTTTCTTTTGTTCACGAGCCCACTCTACCGCTTTCAGTTGGTCTTCTGGGCGTTCACTTAATATCACATGTTCGTCTGTCATAATATGCACCTCCTATCGTTTCTCATAGTTTATACCTACATTATAACAGTTTTTCAAAAAATAGTCCGCAGCATCTTGCAAATCTTTTATATTTTTTGCTTTATTATTTAAATCCACTGCCTCATTAAGAAGTATAACCGCTTTTTCAAAATCATACTTTCGGTTCTTTACCAAATATGATACACTTCCTAGATTTGTAACAACAACCATCATTTTCAC
>JALEWA010000007.1 GCA_022788085.1 Lachnospiraceae bacterium | reverse complement strand
GAATAAGCTGTTAGGATATGGTTACAATTTTATTCATATTCCTGATTATTATGCAGGTGCAGAAATAGAGCTGATCATGCAAATTACAGAGGATGATGCTTTCTCCAGTATCAATGTTCCACAAATCTGTAATAGTGATACGGTAATACGTGATTTTGTTATGAAGAATCGTGTGCCTCTTGCTGTAAATATGTTCTTGATTGTATTTGGAGTATTAGTGGTACTTGTAAGTGCAATATTCAGTTCCAAAAACAAAAAACTTCTGAAGCTTTTATGCGTTGGTTTCTTTTCATTAGGGATTGGTTGTTGGTCTTTATGTAATTATGATTTGATTATTCTGTTTACTTATGATTTACGTGTAAAGGCCTATCTTGAATTTGGAGCTCTATATCTGGTACCGCTTTTTGTCCTGCTCTATTTTAGGAGAGATGATTTTATTATCAGAAAAAGAGTGATTAATATAAGCTATCAGGTAATGCTGGTAATGCAAATTTGTTTTGATATACTTGCATTTGCGTTACAATTTTTTAATATTGTACATTTCCCCAAAATGTTAAAGATACAACATTTTATCCTATTTGTTTTATGCATAGGAATCATATCCTTAACAATTTATGATTTTATAAAAAAGCAGATTCATAATAAAGCATTGATTATAGGAATGACGATTATGTTGATAATTGGTCTATTAGATATGATGAAATTTACAGTATTAAAGTATTTTGTGCCAATGGAAAAACTGCAGTATGTCAGTATTATGTGTATAGGAGCTATGATTTTTGTGCTTTCACAATTAGTAGATTTTTGTGTGGAAATAGGACAGATTCTTTTAACAGGAGCAAAGGCACAGGTATTGGAAGAAATGGCATATCACGATGATATGACAGGAATTGCCAACCGAAGAAGATGCGAAGAACTATGGGACAGTCTTGATGAGAGCCGGAATAATTATGGTATTTTTGCATTTGACCTTAACTTCTTAAAGAAGACAAATGACACAAAGGGACATGCAATGGGTGATCTTCTTATTCAATCCTTTGCGCAAGTGCTGTCTAAGATTTTTCAAGAAGTGGGTGTAGTCGGACGTATTGGCGGTGATGAATTTGTGGTAATTATTCCTGATATGAATAATGTGGATAAGCAAGAGCTTACAAAACAGTTAGAAGAAGAAATCAAGCGAACAAATATGGAGAATCCGGATTTGCATCTGAGTACAGCTTATGGATTCTGCAGTCATGATGAGTATCCTGATTTCGATTCCAGAAAAATATATCGTAAAGCAGATGAATTTATGTACGAAAAGAAGGTTGCCATGAAAGCTGCCAGAACGGATTAAGGAAACACAAGGTAGTAAATCTAATTGGGTTTACTGCCTTTTCTTATGGAATAGGAGCCAATCTTCATCAAATCTTAAGGATTTTCCTCATTGGAACTTCATAAAGATTCGTGTACACTATAGAAGAGATAAGAAATGCGCAGCTTATTGAAGCAGAAAAAACGATACTGTTCAGGCAGGACTTAGCATTTACTGCTAAGTCCGTGAGAAAACATAGTGTAGCCAAGTAAAAATCCATTTGCGAAGTAAATTTTGCATGGATTTTTACTCGCTACCTGGAACGGAGTGGACAGTAACGAAACAACATAGGGGAGAAGAGAGAACATGTATAACATACTGGTATGTGATGATGAAAAGGATATTGTTTCTGCATTAAAAATCTATCTGATGGCAGAGGGCTATCAGGTATTTGAGGCATATAATGGAATGGAAGCTTTAAAGCTCATGGAGGAAAATGACATTCAGCTTGTCTTAATGGATATTATGATGCCAAAGATGGATGGAATCGAGGCAATGACAAGGCTTCGTGAAAAAAGTAATGTGCCTGTTATATTGCTGACTGCAAAGAGCGAAGATACGGATAAAGTGCTCGGCCTGACGGTTGGTGCGGATGATTATATAACAAAACCGTTTAATCCAATCGAGTTACAGGCAAGGGTGAAATCTCAGCTTCGGAGATATATGCAGCTTGGCGGAGGTAATGTGAAAAAGGAAGTGTTAGCAATTGGAGGTATTGAACTGGATGACAGAACCAAGGAGGTAACACTTGACGGAGAAAAGGTTTCACTTACCCGAACAGAATATGACATATTAAAGCTCCTGATGGAGAATCAAGGTAAGGTATTCTCCCCTAATCAGATTTATTCTTTGGTCTGGAATGATGATCCCTATGGAGCAGAAAATACAGTAGCAGTACATATCAGACATTTAAGAGAAAAGATAGAATACAATCCGGCAGAGCCAAGGTATCTCAAAGCCGTATGGGGAAGAGGCTATAAGATAGAAGGCTAAATGGAAGAAAATGAGGTGGAGATAATGAACAGAATCAAGGGTTCTGTAATAGCCAAAATAATAGCGTGGCTGGTTATGGTTTCCAGTGGTGTTACCTTTTTAGGAAGCTGTATAGCAGTATGTATACTAGAGAACTACGGCGCATTCCAAAAAACAAAAGAAGAGGTTTTGGAATGCCAGCTCGAAGAAATGAGTGACAGATATTCGGTCATAGCACTTGATCATTATAAGAATGAACAAAAGGGAGAGAAGGAACAATACTTTTCACAAAGGGCATTCCGCTATGGAATTATAGAAGCAGACAGCATAGACGGAGTCGATTTGAATGCACCATCTACCTATTTGGACAGAAACTTTACAGGAAATGTTAAAAAAGAAGATTTACATATCTTTTCGGCGGTCTTGTCTGATGATGCAGAGATAGAATACTCGGAAAAGCTGTTTGGCGGTTATGGTATTTGGGGAAGTGGCAGTTCTCACAAAAGTCTGTACGCAGACAGGATCTGTTATGATGTAACGGGAGGAATCTTTTATTATCGTGCCCGGAATCAATATTATCCTGTACAGAATGTAAGCATAGCTGTCAGGGTACAGGAGGAAGATGGATATTATGAAGACTATTATACATTTACTTTTGATAATGATAAGAAGGTATATTTGAACCAGTATGCTTATGCGGAGATGGATGAGACTATAGAACTACCGGAAGAAACAACAGTATCTGAACTGCTTCCGACAGACGAAGCGACATTAGAGATGGTTGAAGAAACTACAGTCAGGGATAGTACGGGAATGGAATTGCTCCAGAATGAATATGAAATAACATTTAACATGTTTGACGGAACAGAACTTGACTATACAAAATGGAGCGCTTTGATTTTTGACGATATCAGGGAGCTGGATGCTTCTGAATTAACCTTGATTGATTCTAAGAATATGGCAAAAAGCAGCTTCGTTGCAGTCGAAGAAGCATATCTTGATGAAAACTATACGCTGCATGTATATGAAAAAAATGGGAAAACAAAGTCTTATTATGTGGTATCCTATATTGATGAGACGGTATTAGAAGCAGAAAAACAGGAATTTTTAAGTAGAATCAGTGATAATAGCTGGGATAAGAAGCTGGAAGCATTGATTTTGGCGGAGAATGTGGATTTATATGTACTGGCAGAAGTGTTTGTTGATGTCTTGTATGAAGTGAAGGAAGGCAGTATTGCCTGCATGTTTGGAACCTTTCTGCTTGCGTTAGTTTGTTTCCTGTTTCTATTTTGTGCTGCAGGACATAGAAGGAATAAGGAGGAAATTGTACCAACCTTTATCGATAAGTTTCCACTGGACATCTTATGTACAGTAGTCTTTTTCATCGAAGGCATAGCGGCAAGCATTTTAATAGAAATAAGCTATTCAGATTCTGTCGAATTAGTTGTCCCATTCTTTGTTATCATGGGTAGTATGATGGCTTGTCTTCTGATGGTAACATTGCTTAGCTTTGCAGTCAGGGTTAAGATGGGAAAGTGGTGGAGAAATTCACTAATCTATTGGATTTGGACAAAGATAAGAAAGATTTTGAGAAAGATTTGGCATGGAATCAGGCTGGTATATCAAAATATCAGTATTCTGTGGAAGATCATTGTAGGAATGATGGTTTATTCCATATTACAGATAGTTGCAATAGCGATAATGGAGCCTTCCAATGGCGATGGCGCATGTTTCTTATTTTTCCTTGAAAAGCTGATAGTATGCCCTGTGCTTATTTTACTTGTATTGCAGTTCAAGAAGCTTCAGGAGGGCAGCAGACTGCTTGCTGAGGGAGATTTACAGCATAAGATTGATACTGCAAAAATGTTTTCGGAATTCAAAAAAAATGCAAATTATCTTAACAGCATTAGCGAAGGAATGTCACTTGCAGTCGATGAGCGTATGAAGAGTGAACGCTTTAAAACAGAGTTGATTACCAATGTATCACATGATATTAAGACACCATTGACGTCCATTATTAATTATGTGGATTTACTGGAAAAGACAGACATTCAGGATGAGAAAGCAAAGGAATACCTGGAAGTGTTAGAGCGTCAGTCGGCACGCCTTAAGAAACTGATTGAGGATTTAATCGAGGCTTCTAAGGCATCAACAGGAAATCTTCCTGTGAATAACGAGGATTTAGAAGCAAATGTCTTTGTGACACAGATTCTTGGGGAATTTGAAGAAAAGCTTGCCAATGCCGGCCTTGAGCTAATCATAAATAAACCGGAAAAGGAGATTCCTGTTCGGGCAGATGGAAGGCATTTATGGCGGGTTGTGGACAATTTGATGAACAATATATGTAAATATGCACAACCTGGTTCCCGTGTATACATTAACCTGGAAGAGACAGAGGATAAGGTTTTGTTAACCTTCCGTAATATGTCAAAATATCCGCTGAATATTACAAGCGAAGAACTAATGGAGCGTTTTGTGCGTGGTGACAGTTCCAGAAATACAGAAGGAAACGGTCTTGGACTGTCCATTGCCAAAAGCCTGATGGAACTTATGAATGGAAAACTTTTGCTGTATGTGGATGGTGATTTGTTCAAGGTGGTTTTGGAATTTCTGAAATAGTTTTTGCTTTTGCACACATTATGCATGGTAAATTTTTTTTCATGCAATATGCCGAAAATGAGAAATAAAGAGTCATTATGTTGATATTTTACGTGGTACAGGATATAATAAGATTAATCTGAAATGTGCGATTACTCTTGTTATTTTGAACCTACATCACTTTAAACGGGATTCCTATATTGCCTGATTGATGTCAAGCCCCCCATTATGGTCAGGGGAAGGCAGAGAGAAAGGTTGCGGTCGCCCACCTAGCATAAGCTAGGAGTCAAAATACAGGAGCCGGCATTTTGGAGCATACGAAAGAAAAAGCAGCCTTAACGGGCTGCTTTTTACGTGTCAAAATGATTTGTGTCATTAGGGGGATTATGACGTTTGGAGATAAAATTACTTCATAAGTTTGAGATGATTGTTATTTGGATTGTCATTTCAATTGGACTATATCAATGCAGCCGACATGATTCCATAGAGCCTGAGCTGACAAAAATAGATCAGGAAGCTTGGGAGAATGAAAAGCAGGAAGAAGGATATACAGAGGAGAAAACAGAGGATGGAATGCAGGAACAAGTGAAGGAGCATGGAATCATCAGAGTATTGATTAAAACAAGTAATTTTGCGGGAATCTACCATGAAGAACTTGTATTTAGCAGCGAAAATGGTATGTACATAGAGCAGGATAATAGGATAATAAGTCTTGCGCCGAATGAAAAATTTATGATTACAGCTAAAGAGCTTTTGGATAAGAAGTTCGTGTTAAAGGCATATCAGAATGGAAGAATCAGATTGTGTAATGTGACACGCTCGGAAGAAGTAGCGTATCGTGGAAGTATGGAATGCTATGGAACAAAGGATGGTATTGTCCTGGTAAATGAATTACCGGTTGAGGAATATCTGTATGGTGTTGTTCCAAGCGAGATGCCGTCATCATATCCGATAGAGGCATTAAAAGCGCAGGCAATCAGTGCCAGAACTTATACCTATTTCCATATGTCTTCATTTGCTTATCCGGAATGGAATGCGCATGTGGATGATAGTACATCATTTCAGGTATATCAGAATATATCAGAGAAGGATAATGTGAATGAGGCAGTTAATGCAACGAAAAATCAGGTTATATGGTATCAGGGTAAATTGATTGAAAGCTTTTATTATTCGACTTCAAGTGGAAGAAGCTCAGGATATGAGGTTTGGAAGCCACAGGAAGAAAAGGGATGGCTTCAGGGAAAGGCATTAACAGATTTTGCTTATGACAGACAGGATGATGATGGATTTGTGCAAAAGCAGGAAAACAAATATAAAGCTTATATTATGCAAGGTGATGTGAATGATATAGAAGTTCAGGAGGTTTGGTATCGGTGGGAGTATACAAGAAACTTTGAAGATATCAAAGAATTTCTGAACAAAATAGAAGCGATGGCAGAAAAGTATCCTGACGAAGTAAGTATTCGGTCAAAGTATAAGAAAAAAGATAAACTGACACAGGAGTCAGAAATCACCTCGTGCAGAATCATGCAAAGAGCTTCAAGCGGCATGGCACAACAGCTTTCCATACAGACAAAACATTTTGAAATCATGATTCATACACAGCAATGTATCAGAGAAGCATTAGCAAGGAGTGGGGATACCCTTAAGAGAAATGATACTTCAGAATATACCCTTGGGGAATTGCTTCCAAGTGCCTATTTTTATTTTGATACTTTATATGAGGATAATTGCTTAAAAAGCATGACGATATACGGAGGCGGTTTTGGACATGGCGCAGGGATGTCACAGAATGGAGCAAAATGCCTGGCTGGGCTTGGGATGACAGCAGAAGATATTTTGAAGTATTATTATTCAGATGTTTTAATAGAAGAAATGACGAATTTACAATAAAGGTATACTTTTTATGTTAATCTGTGATATGATACCTTAAAGAGAATAGTTAAAGGATTTTTTAGATATGTATAAAGGGGATTCATATGTCAGATGTCAACAAGAAGAAATCAGTGATAGTAAAGACTTATCAATATGTTCGTGCTTTTCAGAAGATGCTTAAGGAAGCAAACGTTAGTGCACACGCTTCCAGTGCTGCTTTCTTCTTATTTTTGTCAATTATTCCGATTATTATGATTGTCTGTGCTCTTTTACAGCATGCACCGGATGTTCAGAATCAGTTTTGGTTCTACATTTCTCAGGCAATCATACCGGACAGGATAGCAGATTTTCTACGGGATATTATCAATGTATATCAGGGAAATCCAATGACACTTGTGTCAGTGTCTGCAATAGTAACGATTTGGTCTGCTTCAAAGGGAATGCTGGCACTGATGCGTGGTATGAATTCTGTCTATGAAATCAAGGAGTCAAGAAACTATCTTTTACTTCGGCTTCGGGCATTAGTATTCACTATATTTTTACTGGTTTCAATTTTTATATCTATTGTATTGTTAGTATTTGGTAACACAGTTGCAGATTTATTGCTTCCCAGATTTGAAATCATTGAACAGATTTGGAATTGGCTTCAGCCGTTAAGACATATTCTGGTGGCATGCTTTATATCTATAGTATTCTGCACATTGTATTGCTTATTGCCAAATAACAGGCTGCCATGGCTTGAACAGTTGCCGGGAGCAATATTTACTTCCGTATTTTGGACATTGTATTCTTATTTCTTTTCCATTTATATAGATTATTTTAATGGATTTTCCATGTATGGAAGTCTGACAACGGTTATCATTGTTATGATCTGGTTATATTTTTGTATGTATATTTTCTTCTGTGGAGCGCTTGTAAACCGTTTCTGGGAGGACAATTTTGAGTGAAAAAAATCTTGACATTCCATTTGAGAATGTCTATTATGTTTCTATAAAGTAAATGCATGGAAGGTGCAAAGTAGAGCTATATTTTCTTTCAGAGAATGGAAGTCACCGGCTGTAAGCTTCCTAAGTTCAGATATAGTATTGAATTTCCCACCGGAGCAGCTCTGTTGAAGTATGATATTTTGTGTAGGCAGAGACGTAGAAGAACACGTTACGTTTGTTAGAGCCGTTTGAAGCAGATTATGTTCAGGCGGGAACCAGGGTGGTACCACGATAATTCGTCCCTTGTACTATTAAGTACAAGGGATTTTTTAGTATTGAAAGGAGTAATAGGATGAACGCGAATTTAGAGCAGATTAAGCAGGAAATCATCACCGGAGCAGGTGAATTGAACTCATCAAAAGAAGTGTATGAATTCAGAAAAAAGTATTTGGATGGAAAAACAGGTAAGATTGGTTTATTGATGAAAGAAATGAAGAATATTCCATCAGACCAGAAAGCAGAATATGGAAAAGGCGTTAATGAATTAAAGGTATGGGCTTTAGATTTTATCAGTGGACTTGATGAGAAGATGAAGGCAAAAGAACTTCAGAATAGATATGAGTCAGAAAAGATTGATATTTCGCTTCCGGCTGTTGAATCAGAGCAGGGTAATCTGCATCCAATCACACTGATCCGCAATCAGCTTATTGATGTATTCTCAGGCATGGGATTTGAGATTTTCGAAGGAACAGAAATTGAGACAGATTATTACAACTTTACAGCGTTGAATACACCTCAGGATCATCCGGCAAGGGATATGCAGGATACCTTCTATCTGTCACCGGAATTCCTGTTAAGAACACAGACATCTGCAGGTCAGATTCACGTTATGGAGAGTAAGAAACCACCAATAAAGATTTTATCTCCGGGTAAGGTTTTCCGTTCTGATGATGATGCAACACATTCACCAATGTTCACACAGATGGAGGGACTTGTAGTAGATAAAGGAATCACACTTTGTGATTTGCAGGGTATGCTTGATGTATTTGTTAAGAAGATTTACGGTGAAGGTACAAGAACAAGACTTCGTCCTTCTTACTTCCCATTCACAGAGCCTTCTGTAGAGGTTGATTGTAGTTGCTTTGAGTGTGGTGGCAAGGGATGTAAGCTTTGCAAGGGTACCGGCTGGATTGAAATCCTTGGTGCAGGTGTCGTTAATAAGAAGGTACTTGAAAACTGTGGAATTGATTCAGATGAATACAGTGGATTCGCATTTGGTATTGGTATCGAACGTACAGCAATGCTGAAGTATGGTATCAATAATATCAAATTATTATTTGAATCAGATTTACGAGTATTAAAACAGTTAAATGACTAAAGTGTGAAAAGAAAGGTAAGGTATAGATATGTTAGCACCATTGAGTTGGATGAAGGAATATGTTGATATCGATATTACACCACAGGAATTGCAGGATAAATTGTTTTCATGTGGTTTTGAAGTAGAAGAGTTATATGAAGTAGGAAAAGATATAAGCAAGGTCGTTGTCGGATATGTCATGGAATGTGAACCAATTCCCGATACACATTTGCATGTATGTCAGGTAGATTGTGGCGAGCATGGCAAGTTTCAGATCTGTTGCGGAGCCGACAATGTCGTAGCCGGCAAGAAGTTTCCGGCAGCTCTTGTAGGAGCAACTGTTTATGCAACAGCAAAAGATCATAAGACAGTTGAAGGTGTTATGACCATTGGTAAGGGTAAGCTTAGAGGGCATGAGTCATGTGGTATGCTTTGCTCGGGAGTAGAGCTTGGTGTAAGTGAGAACATGTATCCTGGTGCAGGCTATAACGGCTTATTAGTGCTTCCTGATGATGCCCCGGTTGGAGCAGATGTAAAGCCAATATTAGGTCTTGATGACTGGATTTTTGATATTGCCATTACAGCAAACCGTCCTGATTGCCAGAGTATTTATGGTATTTCAAGAGAGGTTGCCGCCGTTTTAGAGAAGGAATTAAAGACACCGGATTTAAGCTACACAGAAACAGATGCAGATTTGGAAGGTTTCATGGTAACAGTAGATTGTCCTGATTTATGTCCAAGATATAGTGCACACTATGTAACAGATGTAAAGATTGGTGAGTCACCGGCATGGATGAAGAGAAGACTGGCTCTTGTTGGGATTGATGCTATTTCCAATGTAGTAGATATTACAAACTATATCCTAAAAGAGCTTGGACAACCGATGCATGCCTTTGACTGTTCTACACTGGAAGGGAATGCTATTCATGTAAGACGTGCAAATGACGGTGAACCAATTGTTACATTAGATGGTCAGGAATTAACACTGACAAATGCTAATATGGTAATCTGTGATGGAGTAAAGCCGGTTGCATTGGCAGGTGTTATGGGAGGACTTAATTCTGAAATCCGTGAGACAACCAGCAGTGTATTATTTGAATCTGCAAAGTTTGCCCGCGATAATATCAGAAGAACATCAAGAGCAGTAGGAAAGCGTTCTGATTCCAGTGCCCGTTATGAAAAGGGTGTAGATGAGTACGCAACCGTTATGGCTATGAAGAGAGCGCTTCATTTAATTGAAGAACTGGATTGTGGCAAGGTATCACGTATGCATGTGGATGTAAATACAGGAAACAGTGTAGAGCCAAGAGAATTAACAGTAAGTATAGATAAGGTAAATCGCTGCTTAGGTATTCAGGTGCCAAATGAAGATATTCTGCGTATCATGAATAACCTTGCATTTGCACCAAAGATTGAGGGAGATTCCCTGATTCTGCAGGTGCCTGCATTCCGTGAAGATATCGAGAATTATCAGGACATTGCAGAAGAGGTTATCCGTATGTATGGCTATGAGCATGTAGTACCATCTTTCATGCCGTCAGCTAAGGTTACACTCGGTGGGCAGAACCTTGTTCAGAAGAGTGAGCTGAGATTAAAGAATGCACTTTGCAGTGTGGGCGCTTATGAATGTATTCATTATTCCTTCTTCTCACCTTCAGACCTTGACTTATTGAGATTGCCGGAAGACGCAGTAGAACGCCAGGCAATCAGAATTATGAATCCAATCAGCGAAGAGTTATCCTTAATGAGAACAACACTTGTTGCATCCATGATTAATGCAGTTGTGCGTAACCAGAAGAAGGGCAATTTGGAAGGAAGATTATTTGAAATCGGTAATGTATTTATGCCAAAGAGTCTTCCACTAACAGAGTATCCTGATGAACGTGCAAAGCTTTGCGTTGGAATCTTTGGTGAGAAGGAATCCTTCTATACCATGAAGGGTATCGCAGAAAAAATAGCAGACACTTTGCATGTTACATTTACTTACAACAGCACAAGCAATACTTTCATGCATCCATATCAGACAGCAAGTATTAGCTGTGATGGGGTAGAAATTGGTTACTTCGGAAAGCTTGCTTACGACATTGCAAGTGATTGTGACCTTCGTACACCAGTATATTTGTTAGAGCTTGACTTAAAGCTTGCATCACAGTGGTATGGAAAGAAGCCAGTATTCGAGCCATTGCCTAAGTTCCCGGAAGAGCAGAGAGATTTAGCTCTTGTTGTGGCAAAGAGTATTACTTGTGGTGAATTAGAAGAGGCAATGAAGGAAGCCTGCAAGTATATTACAAAGATTACGTTATTTGATATTTACGAGGGTGAGCAGATTGCTGCTGACCAGAAGAGTATGGCATTTACGGTTGTCTTTACACCAAAGGATGAGGCATTTACAACGGAATCTGTTGATGCATTCGTTAAGAAGATTTTGAAGCAGCTCAATAAGAAGTTCGGGGTTGAGCTGAGAAGCTAAGTCTGAAATAAGATGTAATAGGATAGGAAGAGGTTAATCCGTGGGAACGGGCTAACCTCTTTACGTTCCTTCATAGAAAGTTCTATGAAGGGATAGTATACTTGTTATTCTTGAATGGAGGAAATCTAATGGAACGAAAGAATTGTTGGAAAGAATACAGTGAGAAACGTCTTGAAAAGCTAGAGGATTATGCAAAAGAATATATGCATTTTCTAAACCATGCCAAAACAGAAAGAGAGTGTTGTGACACAGTTGTCAATATGGTTGAAAAGGAAGGCTTTGAAGATCTGGCAAAGCTTATTAAGGAACAAAAGAAGTTAAAAGAGGGAGATAAGGTATACGCCACATGGATGAACAAGGCTGTCATTTTAATGCAAATTGGCAAGAAACCGATGGAGCAAGGCATGAATATGATTGTATCCCACATTGATTCTCCAAGGCTTGATGTAAAGCCTGATCCTTTGTATGAAAAGGAGGGAGTTGCTTATCTTGATACACATTATTATGGTGGAATTAAGAAGTATCAGTGGGTTACGATACCGTTAGCCATTCATGGAGTAGTAATTAAAAAGGATGGCACAACAATAGAAGTATGCCTTGGCGAGGACAAGGATGAGCCTGTTGTATTCATTTCAGATCTGTTACCGCATATTTCTCAGGAACAGATGGAAAAGACAGCAGATAAGCTTTTTTCCGGTGAAGCACTGGATATTGTTATTGGCAACAGACCGGTAAAGAAGGAAGAGGAAGACAAGGAACCCGTAAAGACAAAAGTTCTTGAATTACTGCAGGAGTATTATGATATGGAAGAAGAGGATTTTTTGTCTGCAGAGCTTGAGATTGTCCCAGCCGGAAAGGCAAGAGAGGCAGGACTTGACCGTAGCATGATTATGGCTTATGGACAGGACGATAAGGTATGTGCCTATGCAGCAGTACATGCATTGCTGCATGCAAAAGATATGATAAAAACTTCAGTTGTAATGCTTGCGGATAAAGAAGAAATCGGAAGCTACGGCGCAACGGGTATGACTTCACGATTCTTTGAGAATATGATTGCAGAGGTAATGCATTTATGTGGTGAGGAATCGGAGCTTGCTTTCAGACGTGCGATGTCCTCATCAAATTTATTGTCAGCAGATGTGAGCAGTGTCTATGATCCTATGTTTGAGGAAGCTTTTGAAAAGAAGAATGCGGCTTTTCTTGGAGGCGGTCTGGTATTTAATAAGGTAACAGGCTCACGCGGAAAGAGTGGAGCAAATGATGCTAATGCAGAGTATTTAGCGGCATTGCGGGCTATTCTGGATGAAGAAGAGGTAATCTATCAGTTTGCGGAATACGGAAGAATTGATTTGGGTGGAAGTGGAACGGTATCACATATACTTGCAGAGTATGCCATGAATGTGGTAGACTGTGGAACAGCGGTCATGAATATGCATGCGCCATATGAGGTAACAAGTAAAGCAGATGCTTATGAAACGATGCGTGGATATAAGGCATTTTTCGAGCATTAGGTTAATATAGAAAGGTTTGACAAAATGGAAGAACTCAAAAAATCAGATTTTTATTTTGATTTACCGGAGGAATTAATAGCGCAGGATCCGTTAGAAGACAGGTCAAGTTCAAGATTGCTGGTATTAGATAAGGATACCGGCAAAATGGAACACCATGTATTTAAGGATATCCTTGACTTTTTGCATGAGGGTGACTGTCTGGTTCTTAATAATACGAAAGTAATTCCTGCAAGATTAATGGGAGTGAAAGCAGATACAGGGGCAACGATTGAAGTACTGTTATTGAAAAGAAGAGAAAACGATATTTGGGAAACCCTTGTAAAACCCGGAAAGAAAGCAAGACCGGGGGCAGTCATTTCCTTTGGCGATGGAATTCTTACCGGTAAGGTACTTGATATTGTGGAAGAAGGCAATCGTTTGATTCAATTCTCTTATGAAGGAATTTTTGAAGAGGTATTGGACAGGCTGGGTGAAATGCCACTTCCGCCATATATTACACATAAGCTTCAGGATAAGAACCGGTATCAGACTGTTTATGCCAAGTACGAGGGATCTGCAGCTGCACCGACAGCAGGATTGCATTTTACAAAGGAGTTACTCGCTGAGGTAGAAGAAAAAGGTGTAAAGATAGCTTACGTTACACTTCATGTAGGACTAGGAACCTTCCGCCCGGTAAAGGAAGAGAATGTATTGGAGCATCATATGCATTCGGAATTCTATCAGGTCACACCGGAGGCAGCAGAGCTCATCAATAGCACAAAGGCAGCAGGTGGAAGAGTAATCTGTGTTGGTACGACAAGCTGTAGGACGATTGAAAGTGCAGCAAACGAAGAAGGAAAGGTAATCCCTGGGTGCGATAATACAGAGATTTTTATTTATCCTGGATATCGCTTTAAGGTTTTGGATAATCTGATTACCAATTTTCATTTACCGGAGTCAACGTTAATCATGCTGGTATCGGCCCTTGCCGGAAAGGAACATGTATTGGCTGCATATAAGACTGCGATTGATATGAAATACCGATTCTTTAGCTTTGGGGATGCTATGTTCATAACGAATCTGAAAAACTAAATTTATCACAAGTTGACAGAAAATGACAATTGGAGTAATATATTTAATATTGTAGTAGTGATTTATGTAAATTAGAAAGGGTAGTAGTTGTGGTTGAGAGAAGAAAGAGTAAAAGAACTGAATTAAAATCAAAGCTTTTGGTTAAGAGGTTAGATTCCGGTAAGCAGGAAGAGGTTGGCGTAGATGTATTAAACGTTTCTAAGACAGGAATTGGATTTACCTGTGAGGAGATTCTTGAAATCGGAGCAGTATATGAAGCTTATCTTACCATTTGGACTAAGGAAGTGATTCATGCATTTATCGAAATTGTAAGAATCGAGAAGGAACCGGATGGCTTCGAATATGGTGGAACCTTTATTGGAATGCCGGAAATGGATCTTCAGAGGATTGATGTTTATAATGTAGTATCAGAACCGGAGAAATATTTGAATAAGTAAAGTGAAAGAGCTTCTAATGCATGATAAGATGCAAAGGAAGCTCTTTCTTTTATAGGAAACTGGTTGTAAGTGATATATCATTTAGTCAATGGTAATCAATTCGTATTCACGGGAACCAAAGCCAAGTGCGGCAGCCGCTTCAATAGTATGTACACCGTTTCTTGATTCAATTCTTTCCAATAAATGGTCACGTCCGGGATCATCTGAAGCATAAACTAGATCAAGACACGCCTGATCAATTGCGATAGGGTCTAAGGAAATCAGAATACCGATATCCTTCATGCATGGGTCTTCTGCTACAGCGCAACAGTCGCAGTCAACAGACATATTTTTCATGACATTGATGTATACGGCATTTCCCTTAAAATAATCTACGATACAAGAAGCTGCATCTGCCATGGATTCTAAGAAAGAATCATGGTCAGCTGTCCAGATTTTCTCAGGCTCTCCTGCTCCATGAATGTATGCTTTGCCTGCAGAAGAAGCAATACCGATAGATAACTGTTTCAGTGCTCCACCATATCCACCCATAGGATGTCCTTTGAAGTGGGAGAGGACTAATAGTGAATCATAGTCTGCAAGATTTTTTCCAACAAAATTCTTTTTGATTACTTTTCCGTTTGGAATAGAAAGTTCTAAATCAGGTCCTTCGGCATCGAGTAAATCTACTTCAAAATATTTACTCCACCCATGTTCTTTTATGGTTTTCATATGCTTAGCAGTTGTATTTCGCTCACCGTCATAAGCAGTGTTGCATTCTACAACAGTTCCGTTTACATAGTCAATAATAGGTTTCCAAAAGTCCGGCTTTAAGAAATTCTGATTGCCGACTTCACCGGAATGAAGCTTAATAGCAACATTTCCATCTAGTTTCTTATCTAGCAGCTTATATAAATCTAATACCTTTTCCGGTGAAATTGTTTTTGTAAAATATACTTTTGATTTCATATAATAATCCTCCTGAACAGCTATTACTATTTTACTATTTATTATTGAAAGAAACAATATGGAATTAAGTAAAAGAAAAACACAGTGGAGTATGTTTATTGTATTTTTGGTCATTTTGATAAAATTGTCTATTGAGGCAATTGCTGAAAAAGGTTATATTGTTGTATAAATAGTTTTTATCATATACAAAAGAGAGGAAATGAAGATGAAGTATAATATACTGGACCTTGGAATTATGGTGGCAATTATTTCTTTTTTAGGTTTTGTGGTAGAAAATGTGTGGCTTGCAATTACAAAAGGTTATATGAATAACCGTAATATGAATGCGCCTTTCCTTTTGGGGTATGGGTTAGTGGTACTTTTTCTGTATTTTGTATTAGGAACACCGGCGAATCCGGTAAAATGGGGACTGTTAAAGAAAACGTATTCAAAAAAGATACAGTATATTGTGTATTTCCTGTGCTCTTTTGTGGTAGTATGCATTGGAGAAATCATACTTGGAACAATTGTAGAGTGGTTGTGCGGCTTTGAATACTGGAATTATTCTAATATTCCGATGCATATAACCAAATATACATCAATACCCACAAGTACTGGTTTTGCAACTATGATAACCTTTTTTATGGGGGAATGCTTTACGCCTTTGATGAATTGGATAACCCGATTGCATTCAATCTGGCTAAGAGGCATTAGTGTAGGACTTATGGTTATCATGATATCGGATTTTCTAATCAGTTTTTATCATATGATTGTAGAAAAGGACTTTTATTTAAAGTGGAAAATTGTTGTAAGAGACAATCGGGAAATGACTAAAATATAGTTTCTGCAACAATAAAGGCATAATTATTCACCTCATTGACTAAAATATATTAAATTCAGTTAATATTAAAATGCATGTTGTATAATACTGTATATTGATGATAAAATGTGGATATAGACAGATAATATAAAAGTGTTAGGAAGGAATATGTTTTAGGAGGTAAGCCATGATTAGACTACCGGATAAGATAAGACCAGATGTGATAAAGGAAAAAACTCAAAGAGTTCATGTAACCAAAACGAATTCAGGAAAGAACAAAGGGCGAAAGATTCAGGAAGTTTTAGTAGGTGCATTTCTTGTACCTGTATTCTTTATTATTATACTTGGTATTGTTTCTTATCAAAAAGCATCTAAAACGATTGTAGATAAATACAAGGAATCTTCTATTAGTGCTATTTCAGCAGAAAGTCTGTACTTTAATTTGTTGTGTGAAACAGTGGCTGGTAAGGCAAATGAGATTATTATTGATGATAATGCCTCCGCATATTATGAGAAATATTATAAAAATTCTAAGGCTAATGATTCTTTTCGTGAATTGAGACAGAATTTGATTTATACAGCCGGAAGCACAAATTATATCTAACACTATTATATTATAGCGGAAAATGGTACACAGATTACCTCAAGGTCAGGAGCTATTCCGGAAGGTTCATATGCAAAGCTGTTTGAGTCTGCGGAGGCGCCATATTTTATGGAGAGTACTTGCAGAAATGTATGGCTAGGCAGACACTCTTATTTGGATGAGGTATTTGGCTTGGATGAGAATGAAAGTGGAATTGTATTTTATCAGAAGTTCTTAAAGGCCGATGCTATCGTATTATTGGAAGTTAAAGCGAAAGTAATCAAGTCTGCATTGGAAGGCATGGATTTCGGTGAGGGATGTTACAAGGCATTGATCACGCAGGATGGTAAAGAAATCTGTGTACAGGATGTACTTTCAGAGGATGGCATAACTACAGTTCAGCAGGATGCAGAAAACTGCAATATAAAAATGTCAGAATTTTCAACACAGATTATTTCTGTATGTGACCAGGCAGAAAATATGGGTGAAATGACTGGTAAAGCAATAGAAGCAGTTAAACATGGAAAAATAATCATAGAAGACTTAAATAAACAGTCAGAAACGATTGTACGTCTTGCAAATGAGCTTGGTGAGGATATTGTAAATGTAAAGAAGCGATCGGATGATATAGAAGAAATTATTGATACGATTAATGAGATTGCCTCTCAGACTAATCTGTTATCTTTGAACGCATCCATTGAAGCTGCAAGAGCAGGAGAACATGGAAGAGGTTTTTCCGTAGTAGCAGATGAGATACGAAAGCTGGCAAGTCAGTCCATGCAGGCAGCAGACCAGATTAAAGATATTGTTGCTAATATTCGTATAACAACACAACAAACAACAGATTCTGCAAAGAAGTTTCACAGGAGGTTGCGGCATCGACGGGAGGTGTGGCAAATACTATAAATGAACAGGTTTATCTCATTTCCAAGTTGACTGAAAAGGCAGAAAAACTTGCAAGGAGGGTTAATTCCTTAGAAAATGCCATGGCGAAGTTTAAAATTGAGGCCGAGGTAGAGGAAACAACGGAGATGGAACAGGATGCAACAGCAGACATAGAATCTAAACCGAAAGAGATAGTTGCAATAGACATGGAACCTGAAGCAAGAATATCTGGAATAGAATCCGAATCTGAAGCAGAAGAAATATCGGGAGTAGATTCTGAACCTGAAGTGGAAGATACAAAAGAAATAGGTATTGTAACGGAAGAAAAGGAAAACCGGTAATAATAAAATAGAAAGATTAGAAAAATGGCAGAATTTATAAAAAACTTGAAAAGTTATGTACCATGGAATGAACAGGAAGAGCATGATAAAGCAGTGATGTTGCATTTACTGGAAACACAGAAGGATATCTTTATGCGGGATAATAAGACAGCACATTTTTCAGCTTCTTCCTGGCTGCTTAATAAAGAACATACAAAGGTTCTTATGATTTATCATAACATATATCACTCATGGTCATGGACAGGTGGACATGCAGATGGAGAAACAAATCTATTAGAGGTCGCAAGAAGGGAAGCAATGGAGGAAACAGGTGTAACATCAATTAGGGCAGTTACAGAGGATATTTTTTCCATAGAAATTCTTACCGTTGATGGTCATGTGAAAAGAGGAAGCTATGTACCATCACATCTGCACTTGAATGTAACGTATCTTCTTGAGGCAGACGAAGATGAGGTAATCCGCATCAAGCCGGATGAGAATAGCGGCGTGAAATGGTTTACGCTAGAAGAGGCATTAAAAGCATGTTCTGAACCATGGATGGTTGAATGGATCTATAAAAAATTGAATGATAAATGGAAAGCAAGAAATCCTGAATGAGCTGTTCATTCAGGATTTTTGCAGGTTTAGTTATTTTTTGCTTTTTCAAGGGCATTGTTAACGGCCTTGAGTATTCCCTTAGAGCTAAAGGTAGCACCGCTAACAGTATCTACCTCGGTGGATTGGGCTGAGATAATCTTAGAAGGGATTTCGTCCTTAGCCCAATCAAAGTATGGTTTGTCATCAGAACTTTCTAAAACGATAATATCTGTTATTATGCTATTTTCTATTGCCACCAAAACAGTAATATCATCATTGTAGCCGAGTGCACTTCCAATCCATTCACCGTCTTGATATATGGGAGAAGATGATTCCGGTATAGTAAGTGCAACAGGCTCTTTTTCAATGGTGACAGCATCATTTTCTTGTGGCAATTTAAACAAGAGAATAAATAATGACAAAGCAGCAACAATAGGAACACCGATATTGCGTAAATATTTACTTGCGCCAGCCTTCTTTGTACTTTTTAGATATAATGCCACTCTGCATATAAGATATACCCCAAAGACAGCAGTATAAATGGCAAGCTCCAATTGATAGCTTTGATTGCCACGGGTAATCTGTAAGCCGAAAAGACAAGCTACATGAAGATAAATAAGACCATAAAATAAATAGGAAAGTCTTTGTAGTTTTTTCCAGATAGTTCCCTTCATCCTTTTACGTACGCATGTAAAAGAAGTAATGGTTAGGGGAATTAACAGTAATATCATGAGGGTAGTGCAAGCAGCGGCAACAATTTCAGGAGTAGTCATGGAAATATCTTTTAGGCGTGCGTTTTCATGATAATGGACAAAATAAGTTCCGTTATGCAGGAGAATCATAAATGCTGCCATGATGGCGATTGGTGCCCTCAGACTCATTAAGGTACGAAATATACGGCTTTTTGGGGGAAGAATTCTTGCATACATGACTAAGATAAACAATGCCGTTGCAAGAGTTCCGCGACTAATATAGCTCGTTATGATGTTCTGAAGCCAGCCTGGTGCAGACTCTGGAAGCATTATACCAAACAGAGAAAGCAGGAAAGCGGAACAGTACCATATAGCCGGATGCTTTCGAATGCTGTCCTCAGCAAGTATGATAACAATAAGCGCAAAAATAAGTGCAAGAAGTAGTTTCATAACTCGTTCCTTTCAAGAATATTAATGTTCAACCGTAAAGGTGATGGAAGGGAAACCGGTAGACTCCAGGGTGACTTCATAAGTACCTCCTGCAGGGAATACGTATATCTTTTCATCATCTTTGGAGGTTTGTGCTTCGAGATTCAGGTTTCCATCATCTGTAAAGAGAATGGAAGAAAGACCCTTGCCACTTACTTTTTCTCCGTTTACCGTAGCAGAGGATAAGTTTGTAATGTATTCAGCACCGGTTAATCCGGTGTCACCGGCAATCTGGATAGTTGTTCCATCAAAGGAAACATCGCTTTCAGAAAGACCGGAATCAATAAGAACAGAAAGACTTAAGCCGGAATATACAGAATCTTCGAAAGAAAGCTTGTATGAGCCGGGAGTAAATTCTGCAGGAAGAGTAATGGTATCATTCTCATAAGCTACTGTGGAAATATCCATAGGGGATTTTCCAAATGCTATCTTTGTCAATGTATAAGAGCTATCATCCGGAACAGTTAAGGAAGCATTAATTTTCGTACCATCTTTTGAATAGGTAACTGTCGAATCCCCTGCGACACCATATTCTTCAGATAGGATCTGAGGATAGAAAAGATTAGTATTCATTTCAATGTCATCACCATTTGCAACAAGATAAGTTATTTTGGTAATTGTTTTTCCAGGCAAATCAGCAAAACGCTGGTAAGCAACATCATTTCCGTGAGGCTCTTTGAAAGGAACAACGGCAACGGAAAGTTCGGAGGCATTAAGCCAAAGATTATCTTCATGCTCTAAGCCGTAAACAGCACCATCACTTGTCTCAAGAATGGCACCTTGAACGGTTGCTACATCCAATTCAAGACCTTCAAAATCAATCTGATAATTTCCCCAGGCTGAGATACTGGTTAAGGATGCTGTAACATGATCTGCTTTGATAGTATTACCGATGGTCTTACTCAAGGTTCCATCAGAGTTGATTACCTTGTATTCAGCAGGTACCTGTTCAGAAAGAGTCATAGCGTTTACCAACTCTATTAAAGGATTTTTACATTCTGTTCCGGCTGTAATAGCATTCTGAATATCCTCATATAATTCCCTGGAAATGGCAACATTTACATCAGCAATACCTAAAATATTGACACCTGTGTCAACTTCTTCATAAAAAGTAGATTTGAATCTTTTCGACTTCTGTGTCGTTGCACTGGTAACGGCATCATACATACCTTCTTTTTCATAACCGGCAGCAACAGTAAGATTTTCAGAATCATACTGACCTTTTACCGCATCAATTTCTGGTTCGATATGGTTAAGCTCACCATAATAAAAATCAGCATATGATAAATCAAGGGTACCATACAGTAAAGTATCCTCTGCATTTTCAGTAGAGTCAGCTAATGGTGTCTCAGCATCAGCAATATTGGAAGTTTCTGCACTTCCACAACCAATGGAAGCTATGCTTAATGTACTTGTTAAGCTAAGAATTAGTATAAGATTTTTCTTTTTCATTATGTGTCCTCCTATGATGTTTTATGATATGATAGTTTTATAATGGTTTAATAATATTAAACTAACACAAGTGAGATAAAACTAACACAAGCAAATTTAACAGATAGCGAGGTAAATGTCAATAACGGATAATTGATAAAGTATTTCATTAAGCTTTGCATAGATTATTCTTGACACAAGGAAAACAAGTGTGTACGATACGGTTTAGTTGAAGTGAATACAAAGAAGGAATGACATCAAATGAAGATTGGATGGAAGAAAGTGGCAGCGTCATTGGTGCTGGTTGGAGTTGTGGCTGCCATGGTATGTTTTTTACAGGAAGAGAATAAAAGTACAACAAGAAGCTTGTTTGCTATGGATACTTATATGGAAATTACGGCATATGGCCGTAACAGTGAGAACGCAGTAGAAGCAGCGGTGGATGAAATAGAGCGCCTTGATGCGTTGTTGTCAACAGGAAGTGCTGCCAGCGAAATCACTATGTTGAATCAAAACAAAACTGCTGTTGTTTCCGAGGATTCTGCGTATCTGTTGAGACGCTCGATGGAGCTCTGGAAATCTACAGGAGGAGCTTTTGATATTACCATTTATCCGGTAATGAAATCATGGGGTTTTGCAGGAGATACGTTTCGGGTTCCAACAGATCAGGAACTGAAAAGACTGTTGGATTTTGTGGATTCTTCACAAATTGCTTATGATGAGGAAACAAAAACAGTAGTGCTGCCAGAGCAGGTAGAGATTGATTTTGGTGGAATTGCGAAAGGATATACCTCTGCACGTGTATCACAGATTATGGAAGAATATCATATCAAAAGTGCAAAGCTCAATTTGGGTGGCAATGTGCAGACCGTTGGGACTAAGGCAGATGGAAGTTTATGGAGAATCGCTATTAAGAGTCCTGATGATACTTTTCCTTATCTTGGAGTGATTTCTGTAGAAGACAAGGCAGTGATTACCTCGGGAGGATATGAACGTTATTTTGAGGAAAATGGCATTATTTATCATCATATTATTGACCCTAAAAATGGGAAACCGGCACAAAATGGTTTGGTCTCCGTGACGATTGTCTGTGAAGATGGTACCTTGGCAGATGGATTATCGACAGCATTGTATGTGATGGGAAAAGATGATGCAATCACATATTGGAAGGCACATAAGAATGAATTTGATGCAGTGCTTTTCGATGATACAGGTATGCTATATGTAACAGAAGGACTGGAAGGTTCCTTTATGTCTGAACTGGAGTATGAAATTGTTTCCGAAAATTAGGTGAAAATAGAATGTTTAAGAAAAAAGATATGATTTTCATGGCAGTCATATTACTGTTAGCTGCCGGAATGGCGCTGATTATGCACTATTCACAGAAAGGGTCTGGTGAAATAGTTCGCATCATGATTGATGGGAGAGAATATGGCAGCTATTCCATGAAAGAGAATCAAACGATTGAAATAAGGAATGAATCGGGATTCAACAGGATTGTGATAGAGGATGGAAGTGTGCATATGGAAGAAGCAGACTGTCCCGATCAGTATTGTGTGAAGCATATGGCAATCACAAAAACAAATGAAACGATTGTTTGCCTGCCACATAAGCTGGTGGTAGAAGTACATGCAGAAATAAAAGAAAATGATATTGACAGCGTTTCACAATAAAATGACAGAAGCGTCATCAGGAAAGATAAGGAGACAGAAGATGACAAAAAAGATTGCGTATTCATCTATGTTAGTTGCTTTAGCTATGATATTCAGTTATGTGGAGGTGTTGATACCTTTTTCGTTTGGAATACCTGGGATTAAGCTTGGGCTTGCCAATCTCGTTGTAGTTATTGGATTATTTATTCTAAAACCATTTCAAGTGTTTGGCATTTTAGTAGTAAGAATCATATTATCGGCATTTATGTTTGGAAATATGTCCTCGCTTATTTACAGTCTGGCAGGGGGTGTTCTAAGCTTCTTTGTTATGTTATTATTAAAGAAGTTTAAAGGATTTTCCATGACAGGAATCAGCATGGCAGGAGGAGTAAGCCATAATGTCGGACAGCTTATGATAGCATCATGCGTGGTAGAAAATTTACATGTTTTATACTATATGCCGGTACTATTGGTAGCTGGTTTGATAACAGGTATGCTGATTGGAATTGTCGGACAAAGAGTATATAAACACATAGAAAGGCAAGGTTATTAAAATGAGAACAGCAGTTATTTCGGATATCCATATTGATATCAATGAGGAATATGATGTGATAGCCGGAATTGCAGAGTACGTCCGGAAGAATGCAGTTGAGCTGTTGCTGATTGCAGGAGATATCACTTCAAATCCTGAAAAAACGATAGAAGCTGTACAGAAACTGGAGTCACTTTGCAAAGTGAAGGTTCTGTATGTCCCGGGGAATCATGATATGTGGAATCAGGATTTATCATATGAAAGTAATGACAAGATATATGAGATGTTTTTGGAGGATGAACACTGCTTATCCGGCAAAGTATATGAAACTGACAATCACGTCATAATTGGTGATATTGCATGGTATGATTACAGCTTTGGTAATCAGGAAAGATTTGATAAACAGGATTTTGAAAAAATGACATACGAGGGCAGAACATGGCAGGATTCTCTATTTAATACCTGGTCAAGAAATAACGAAGTGCGATGTGAGTGGTTTTGTCAGCAGCTTGATAAGCGTATTAGGGAAAGTAAGCCTAAGAAAAAGAAGATTGTCTTAATGACACATATGATTTCCCATAAAGCCTTTGCAGTTCCGGAAGATATAAATCCGATATGGAGTTATTTCAACGCATTTCTTGGAAGCAGAAAGCTTACAGAACTATGCGTGGAAAATGGGGTACAGTATTCTATATGTGGCCACGTTCATTATCGGAATACTTTTACGGAGAATCAGGTAACATGGATGTGCAGATGCCTGAACTATCATACGGAATGGCTTGGTGATAAGGATGTTAGAAAACAAATCGAAGATGCCATGGAGATTATAGAATTGTAATGGGAAAAGAATATTTTATTGCGGATACCGTATATGTGCTTGGAGATTTTTCTTCCTATAATGATATAAAGAAGGATAGAGAATTGATAAATTGTCTGAATAGTGGTAAGGTGTTGGTAATGAGCCAATTTCAATGGATGTAATTATGAGTCAAATAGAAGGGAGCAAAAGATGAATTTTTTAGAAGAACGTATTATGCAGGATGGAGTTGTAAAGGAAGGAAATGTCTTAAAGGTAGACAGTTTTTTGAACCATCAAATGGATATTGATTTATTTAATCAGATGGGAGAAGAATTTAAGAAACGTTTTGCAGATAAGTCAATCAATAAGATTCTAACAATAGAAGCTTCCGGTATTGGGATTGCATGTATTGTAGCGCAGTATTTTCAGGTACCTGTTGTTTTTGCAAAAAAGAGCAAGAGTATCAACATTGAGGGTGAAATGTATGTGGCAGAGGTAGAGTCCTTTACGCATCGCTGTAAGAATCAGGTTATTGTCTCTAAGAAGTTCCTCGGGCCTGATGATCATGTATTGATTATTGATGATTTCCTTGCAAATGGCTGTGCACTGCAGGGGTTGATTCAGATTGTACAGTCAGCAGGGGGAACTGTTGAGGGGATTGGTATTGCAATAGAAAAGGGATTTCAGCCTGGCGGCAGAATGATTCGCAATCTTGGCTATCAGTTAGAATCGCTTGCTATTGTGGAAAGTATGGATGCAACAACAGGAAATATCTGCTTTCGAGATAGTTCGCAACAGGAAAAGGGAAAGAGTGGAACACTATGAAATTGATTAAACGGAAAATATCATCATCAGAAGAGAATACGATTATATTAGAATATCTTGAATGGACGAAAGAATTAGAGGATATTTGTAATTACATAGAAGGAAGGAAGAGCTGGATTGTCGGGTATGGTGAGAATAAAGAGGTGTATCAGATAGAACTGCATCAGATTCTTTATTTTGAAGCAGTGGGAGAGCTTGTGTTTGCATATACAAAGACACAGGTTTATGAGATTAAGATGCGTTTATACCAAATAGAAGAGGCAACAAAGCATAATATGATTTTAAGAGTTTCAAAGTCTTTTCTGGTCAACATCAGAAAGATTAAATCTGTTCGTCCTGCATTAAACGGACGTTTTATAGCAACTATGATTAATGGTGAAGAGGTATTGATATCAAGACAATATGCAAAGGAAGTGTCTGAAGCAATCAAAGCTGCATAAGTCTGTAACTTATCGGTTATAGACTACAGCTTATCGGTATGTTGTAGATTTTTGACGTAAGCATGAGTATGCTTTTGCCATAGATATAAAAGAGAGGTGTAAAAATTGAGCAGAAATGCTTTAAAAAGAATGATTTCAGATTATATTTTAATTCAGGCAGAAATTGCGCTTTCCTTCGGAATCGTAGGAAGTATTTTCGCAAAGGATGTATCTATTTCTTTTAGCTATTTTCTTTTACCGGCAATCATAGGACTTCTATGTATTATTCCCTGCATCATTACTTATGTAAAAGAGGACTTAACGGTCAAGCAAATCATGATTCAAAGAATTGTAGAATGGATTGTTCTTGAGGTTGCATTTATATGGATTGTATATAAAATGGTTGGCGATGTGCCGGGAAAACTTGGTTATGTGGCAATCTTTTTTTCTATTCTGTTTTTTGATATAGCCACTTATGCAATCAGCTACTTTCTGGAAAAGAGAGAAGCAGATGATATCAATAAAAAGCTGGCGCAGATTAGAGCTGACGAAGAGGAGGATGATTATGTGCAATAAAAAGTTAGTAGCATTAACCTTTGATGATGGACCAACTATTGGAATTACTGATCAGGTTCTGGACGTATTGCAGGAAAATGAAGTAGTAGCAAGCTTTTTTCTTATTGGTCAGCAAATCACGGATGAAACCAGATATTTAGTGAAACGTGCCCACGATATGGGATGCTCCATTGAAAACCACTCAAAAACTCATCAGTCCATGCCGAAGCAGAGTAGACAGGAAATCGTTGAGGAGATTCAGTATACTTCAGACCTTATTGAAGAGATTACCGGAGAGAAACCGGAATTCTTCAGACCGCCATACATTGATTATGATCAGAAGATGTATGATCTTATTGATTTGGGATTTATTTGCGGATATGGATGCGAGGACTGGGTGCCTTCTGTTACGGTTAAGGAGAGAGTTGACAGAGTACTTCATGATGCTAATCCTGGTTTCATTGTCCTGCTTCATGATATGAGTGATAACACGAATACCGTTGAGGCAATTAAGATAATAATACCGGAGCTGAAAAAACAGGGGTATGAATTTGTCACTATCAGGGAGCTCTTTCAGATGAGCGGTGTTAAGCCACAAAAGAATGTAATCTTCATGGGCGTAAATGAGGTCAGAAAGAATTATCAGTAAAAATATTTATAGGAATTGATATAGGTGCATGGAATAGATAACTCATTTTTCATGCACTTTTTGTTTGCGGGAAAACTTTTTTGGATTGCATATGCATTTTATAGGTCAATTTATGCATCTTATCGGGAAAGATTTGAACTTCTGAAAGATATACAATATCATAGGTGCAGAAAAAGAATTTGAGGTGAAAAAATGCAATTGGAAAAAGAGAAAATATATTTAAGAAAGCTGCTTATCATAGCAGTACCTATTATCATGAGCAATATTATAAGTCAGTTGCAGATGCTGATTGACAGAATTTTTCTTGGACATGCAGACAATTTATACATGAGTGCATTGTCAAATGTTACATCGCCTATGTGGGCCACTATGTCATTTTGTTTTGCTCTGTCAGCAGGTGCTTCCATTTTAATTAGTCAAAGTGTTGGAGCAGGGAACAGGGAGCATATTGAAGAGTATGCAGGAGCCATGATAAAATATAATAACATAATACCGATGCTTTTGTTTTTGTTCTGGCTTTTTTTATCAGAACCGGTTTTCAAATTCATGGGTGTATCTGATAATTTGATGCCAATGTGCTTAAGTTATGCCAGATTTTATGCACCGGTATTCATTCTTACCGGATTAGGCGGATCGCTTAGTGTAATACTTCAGACATCAAATTACACTAAGCCGATGGTAGTATATGGCTTACTTCGAGCAGGTCTTAACATAGTACTGGATTATATCCTGATTTATGGTAAATTGGGGGTTCCGGCTCTTGGAATAAAAGGAGCTGCGATTGGAACAGCCATAGCGGAATACTTGGGAGCAATCTTCATGACATATGTCTTTTTTACAAGTAAAAAGCTGGGTACGAGGCCTTCCATGAAAGGAATAAGGAGAGCGAAGCTGTCTACTTACCTCGCATCTGCAAAACTTGGAGTAAATACTGCACTTGAAGATTTTGCATGGAATATTGGAAATTTATGTCTGATCAGAATCCTGAATACTATAAACGAATTTGCAGCAGGAATATATTCCATCATATTTGGAGTGGAAGTATTGGCAGTGGTTGTTGTAGGAGCTATTGGAAACAGTACCATGACACTGACATCGGAAGCAACCGGTAAGAAGGATTTGGCACAGTATAAGGGTGTTTGTATATGTGCATATGGACTTTGCATAATTGTTGCAGTCATTATGATTATTCTGGGGATTACGATTCCGGAGCAGATTATTGCATTGTTTACGAATGATTCTTCTATCATTACAACGAGCAGTATATATCTTTTGATTATCGGAATTAATCTCTTTTCAAAATCTGCAAATATTATCATTGGAAATGGAATCCGTGGAAGCGGAAATACTAAGTGGATGCTTTATACGCAAATATTTGGAACGATAAGCATTGTTGGTGTAGCAGCATTCTTTGTCTATGTATGCAAGTTTGGAATTACGGGTGTATTTCTGGCTGTACTGGTGGATGAGGCGGTAAGAGCGCTGATCAATTTCTGGAAATATTTGAGGATTGTCAAAGAGTGGAAGGGACAGGATGTCGTAAGGTACTATAAGAACGATTATTTAATGGAGAAATAAGAATATGAATCAAATTGTGAAGACAAAAAGGATGTCACTAAGAATGTTATCGGATGAAGAGATGAAGAAGCTGATTTCTGAGGAGAAGGATCCTGAGATGATACAAGCATATACAGAAATGTATACCGGATGCGTAGAGAATCCTGATCAGAGACCGTGGTATGCAATCTGGGTAATGGAGCTTGAGGACAAAACAAGGGTCGGAGATTTTTGCTTTAAAGGACTGAATAGTGATGGAAGTGTAGAGATTGGATATGGTGTTATCCCTAAGTATTGGGGAAATGGTTATGCCACAGAAATGGTAGAGTCGATTACAAAGTGGGCATTGTCACAGCCAGGGGTCTCAAAGATTGAGGCAGAAACAGATTTGAACAACTTGGCTTCCCAGAGAGTATTGGAAAAGGCAGGATTTATACCTAACGGAATCATAGGAGAAGAAGGTCCGCGGTTTGTACTGGTGCAGTAAGAGAGGAATTTACCATTACAGCGAAGTGTGAGGATGGAACTATTGTGGCTTCCGAGAACTTCCACTTTAATGTGGGTAAGGAAAAGATGTACCTGATTGTTACTTTGGATGGAAGAATTGTAGTGGATACAAATAAATGAAATTGCAAAGGTGAATAGAGTTCTGTAAAATGGAATCGGAATTCATTATCGAGAAAAATCACCCTAGTGCATTCAAATCAGAAGAATTTGTTAATAAATTAGTAGAAATGCGAATAACAGAACTGGAGATAGTTGGAATTGATGGAAGCTGTTGCGTGGCAAAAACAGCATTAGATGCGTCAAAGAGAGGTTATGCAGTGAGGCTGTTATTATCATGTGTGGGAGCTAGGAATGAAAAGACCTTTAGTAAACAGGTACAGCTCATGCAAGAGGCAGGAGTATTGATGATTCAGTAGGATGTAAAATCGATATAGAATTAAATACAATTACATAACTGAATTATCATGCAGAACTTATGCTGGGTAACCAAAGAATAATCATGAGTGACCATGTAGATATAGAATTTCAAGTTTGCTATTCTAACTTTCTTACTATCATGTATGATACAAAAGAAGAAGTGCAGAGAGCATATGAAATTATGAAAGAAGGAAGTAAAACAATATATAAAATGGAAGCTACGCCTTATAGTTCTTGTAGAGTAGTTTTCGTTGATAAGTTTGGAATACGTTGGGGAATTATGACAGAGCAAACTGCGTGATTAATCCAAATTGGGAATGATCGAGGCTTTTAAGGAGGAGAAGAAGGTGTTCGGGGCATTGATGAAAGAAATGGGTTGCCATGCCCCGAGAAAAGAGATACCAGTGCCAGAGTGAGAGAAAAAACCGTCATGCCCTGGAAAAAATACATACTTGAGCTGAAGCAAGAATTTGATGAAAGGGGATACTTGTATATTATTGATGAACCTGTTGGGGGTGATATATACCGACACCCAAGAACGATTATAGCTAAAAATGCTGAATTATTTACCCAAAGACCATTAAGAGTGAAAATGTTTTGCGAATTATAAAACCCAAGTTGAAGGAAAAGAATGTTGAAAGAAAAACGATAAATTCTTTTGTGAATGGAGAAGATAAATTGAAATGATTAAGAACAATATTCCTAAGATTAATTCCATACATTATGGTGGTAAGTGGATCTGTTTTGGTTTGCTGTTTACAGCGGTGATTCCTGGAATAATCTGGTTACTGTTTCATATTTTTCTATGGTGGCTTTGTGCTATTGGTGTAGTTACTCTAGTGGCATTTCTGATTGTATTTCTGATTGAAATGTGGAAGGACAATAGCAGGATTCCGTATTATGAGCGTACATTAAAAGAAAAAATACCATATGATCCGGAAAAACAGTATGCGGTGCTTCGTGTGTCTATCTGTACCGGCGAAAAGGTGGCAGGATTTAAAAATTATGATGATGGACATTTTACGGAAGTAATGCTGATAAGAGACATGGAAGACGAGAAAAGATTTAAAGCAATTTATGGGTTAGATGAGATAAAAAAGGAATACTAATCATTATGAATATAAAAGAGCGGGCAAAGAAATTAAAAACGGATATACCAGCTATCTTTTTAGCGCTAAAAGATGAAGAAACACCAAGCTCAGCAAAGATTATTGCGGCAATCACAGTGGCGTATGCACTTTCGCCAATTGACCTCATTCCGGATTTTGTGCCTATTTTAGGATATCTGGATGACGTGATTTTGCTGCCGGCACTTGTTGCATTAACTGTAAGGCTGATACCAAAGGAAATCATGGAGAGAAACCGTAAGTTAGCAGAAGGCTTATGGAAAAATGGAAAACCAAAGGTAGCATTTATCTGTGTCCATAATTCCTGCCGGAGTCAGATTGCGGAGGCGTTAGGAAAGCATCTTGCTTCAGACGTGTTCGAGAGTTATTCGGCGGGAACAGAAACAAAACCTCGAATCAATCAAGATGCAGTTCGCATCATGAAACAACTGCATGGAATTGATATGGAGCAGACACAGTATTCTAAATTGATTTCTGATATTCCAAACCCTGATATTGCAATTTCAATGGGATGCAACGTGGGGTGTCCTTTCATTGGAAGACCATTTGATGATAACTGGGGATTAGAGGATCCGACGGGACAATCGGATGACAAGTTCGTGCAAACAATAAAGGAAATTGAAGTAAAGATTATTCAGTTACGGGCAGAATTAAGTGATTAACAGCTGATAGACTTGGTAAAAGTTTATAAGGGCGGAGATATTAAAATGTTGGAAGTTAAATTTTATGAACAGGTAGATGATGGACTTTTAAAATTTGCAGTCGTTATTTCTAAAACAGATGGGAAATGGGTATTTTGTAAGCATAAAGAAAGAGATACCTATGAAGTGCCGGGCGGTCATAGGGAAATGGGTGAAACGATACTGGAAACTGCCAAAAGGGAACTGAGAGAAGAAACAGGAGCCATTGATTTTCAGATTTGCCCGGTATGCGTATACTCAGTCAAAGGAAAAACAAGATTCAATGAGAATATTGATGATGAAAGTTTCGGTATGCTGTTTGTTGCAGATATCTTTTCTTTTGAAAAAGAGCTGCATAGTGAAATTGAAAAAATAATAATCACGGATCATTTGGTAGACAATTGGACATATCCACTGATTCAACCAAAATTATTGGAAGAGGCAAAGAAGAGAGGGTATCTTCAATTTTAATAAATGATATTGCAATGGGAGGCCATTGTATGAATACAAAATTGTATCAATATAGAACTCAAATACATCTTATTCCGGAAAAAGGTGGCGCTTATGTTGAATTCCCATATGATATTCGGACAGAATTTGGCAAGGGAAGAGTAAAGGTACATGTGACATTTGATGGGATACCTTATGATGGAAGTATCGTTAATATGGGAATAAAGAATGCAAATGGTGATGTTTGCTATATCATAGGGTTGCTAAAGTCTATTCGTGAGAAGCTTGGAAAATCCGAGGGCGATGAGATTGAAGTAATTGTTTGCGAGAGATAAACAAGAATACTATTAAATAAGTGTGGATTAAACAATTCAGATTTCCCAACTAATTGCATGATTTCTAATCATTAGTTGGGAAAAAGTGAAAGAAATCCCCCGACTAAAGATAAGATTTTATTAATTTAGTTGGGTTTGCGATTCATATGTTCCCAACTAATTGCATGATTTCTAATCATTAGTCGGGGAAAAAGTGAAAGAAATCCCCAACTAAAGATAGGGTTTTAACAATTTAGTTGGGTTTGCGATTCATATGTTCCCAACTAATTGCATGATTTCTAATCATTAGTCGGGAAGAAGTGAAAGAAATCCCCCAACTAAACACAGAAATAGCAAAAAGAATAAGAGATAGAATGGATAAGTAAAAATTTCTGTGGCAGACAATAAATATTTGATTAAGAACAAGAAATTATTATAAGGAGTTATCTATGTATACAAATGAAGATATTATGAACATTGCAATGCGACAGTCGGCATTAGATATTAACTGCAATATAGAAGATTTTTTAAAGGATGAAAATGTAATTGCGCGTTCACAGGTCGGTCCTTTGGCAAGAAAATATTATAAGGAACCGATAGCATGTAATCTCGTGTCATATGGAAGTAATATTGTTGCTTCTGTCAGAGACGAGTATAAAGATATAGTGAAAGAGTATATTGGTAAGTTTGAATTTTACCATTGCTTTGAGACTCCTAATATGCATTGGCTTGACTGCCGAATGAATGATGTTGGTCAAAGAGTATGTTTTATGGCGGAATATTTTTTGCCTGATATGAGTAAATTAAAGTGCTTGCCATGCGATTATTCTATGAGAGTTCTGAAACAGAACGATTTTGGTGATTTATATTTGCCAGAGTGGGGTAATGCATTATGTGAGGAACGAAAAGAGCTGGATGTACTAGGAGTGGGTGCTTATGATGGTGAGAAACTTATCGGATTGGCAGGCTGTTCTGCCGATTGCGATAGCATGTGGCAGATAGGAGTCGATGTCTTGCCCCAATACCGTAAAAAGGGAATTGCAGCGGCTCTTACAAGCAGGCTTGCCATGGAGATATTGGAGCGGGAAAAAGTTCCATTTTATTGCTGTGCATGGTCCAATATTCGTTCTACCAGAAATGCAATAAAAAGCGGTTTCTTCCCTGCGTGGGTTGAACTGACAGTAAAACCAAAAGAGTTTGTTGAAAAGATGAATGCTTAAAATACGATGTGCATTTCATGGCACAAATAATGCAGCTTGTTCATAAAGAGTTGAATTCCCTGAGGAGAATAATATCATGTATTATAGTAGCATAGAAAAACAATTTGTTCATATAAATGGTAGATTAAGAATGCTACGGGGAAGGAGAAGTTTATGATAGAAAAGACATATTCTACACCATGTGGGGTAATCCATTATTGGATATCAGAGAAGATAAATAAGGAGCGTGAGACGCTTATATTTTTACCGGGGCTGACCGCTGATCACAGATTATTTGACAAACAGATAGCATATTTTGAGGGAAAGGAAAATGTATTTGTATGGGATGCCCCTGGTCATGCAGCTTCATGGCCATTTGTTATGAATTTTTCCCTGATGGATAAAGCTAAATGGCTGGATGAGATTTTGGAAACAGAAGGAATAAGTAAGCCAATCATCATAGGACAGTCCATGGGTGGATATGTGGGGCAGGCTTATGCAGAGCAGTTTCCAGAGAAACTTAAGGGATTTATCTCGATTGATTCGGCACCTCTTCAACGGCAATATATGACAGAAATCGAAATCTGGCTACTGAAAAGAATGGAGCCGGTATATCGGCATTATCCTTGGAAATGGCTTTTAAAATCCGGTTCAAATGGCGTGGCAACATCCGAGTATGGAAGAAAGTTAATGTATGATATCATGATGGTATATGATGGAGATCAGGCAAGATATGCAAAAATAGCAGGACACGGTTTTAAAATGCTGGCAGAGGCGATAGAGGCAGAGCTGCCTTACAGGATAGAGTGTCCGGCACTACTAATTTGTGGAGAGAAGGATCAGGCGGGATCATGTATCAGGTATGACAGAGCATGGCACAAGAATACAGGTATCCGTATAGAATGGATAAAGGATGCCGGACATAACTCCAATACAGATGCACCGGAAAGGATAAATCAATTAATACAAGAATTAGTGTTGCAGGTGAGAAGTCAAAAGTGACCATTGCCATATGACATTTGTCATTTAAATGATGATTTTGTTCACTTCTCATCAAAGGAAGAAAAGGTTATAGTTGAAGTAGATAAAGACGCATAAGTTTAATAATACAATTGTTGAAGACGATGGAAGGAGAAACAAAATGGAAAAGAAATCAATTCGTGAAATAGCATCAGTAGTTTTTCGAGCATTGACGCTTGCAATGGGAGTTGCTGTTGTGGCATTGTCCTGTATTGGCGAGCTTGAAACCAAGTCTGCTATTACCATGCTGGGAATTGGTCTTGCATGCGCAGGCATTGTAATGCTTGAGAAGAAATAGAACATGGCGTAAACAATAGAAACTAATTATATGAGAAAAGGGGCAGAATTTATGAAGATAATGGTTTCCGGGCTAATCAATATTGAGTCATCATGCCCAATCAAGCAGTTCCCAATCGAGTATTTCCCAATTGACTATCCGTTTCACAAAATTGCTTCCGGAATTTCAGGAGTTGGATATAACCTGATTCGTAATTTTATGAAACTTGGAGATGATGTGACCTTTGTTTCCATGATTGGAAATGATCTTTGGGGCGATGTTATAAGACAGCAGCTTGAAAAGGAAGGATTTTGTACGGATCATGTATATCCGATATTAAGCAGTACTCCGCAAAGTATCATTCTGTATGATAATACCGGAAAAAGAGAAATCTATTGTGATTTGAAAGATTATCAGGAGATTAATGTTGATTTATCCAGGTTAGAAAAACAAATCGAAGAAGCTGATTTAGTAATCGCCTGCAATTCGAACTTTAATCGTCCTATTTGTGAGATGGCAAAACAGAAGGGAAAATTAATTGCTACGGATGTACACGTTTTTTCCAATCCGGAAGATGATTACAACAGGGACTTCTTAAAGGCGGCTGATATTGTTTTTCTGTCTGATGAAGGAGTTCAGACAAGTCCGAAAGAATTGATTCAAGGGATTTATCAGCTTTATCATAATAAAATCATAGTAATGGGATGCGGAAGCAAGGGTGCGCTTCTATTTGAAGCAGAAACAGGAACATTTACAATGATTCCGGCGGTAACGACAAGACCAATTGTTTCTACATCCGGTGCCGGAGATGCATTATTCTCAACTTTTCTTCATTTTTATGTGAAGGGAGATTCTCCAATAGATAGTTTACGCAAGGCAACTTATGTAGCATCCTATAAAATTGGTGAAAAGATTTCTTCGGAAGGATTTCTCTCAGAGATTGAGCTGGAAAACTTAATGAAGGCGTAATCATACTGAAAATGGAGGAGAGAGCGAAAATGCGAATAGAACATATCGCTATGTATGCAAATAATCTGGAAAAAGAGAAAGAGTCTTTTGAAACCTATTTTGGCGCAAAATCAGGAGATAAATATGTACATGAAGAGATTGGATTCAGTTCTTATTTTCTGGAATTTCAGGATGGAGCAAGATTAGAGATCATGCACAATACTGAAATGAATGATGCTCCAAAACATAGAAAGAGAACGGGATTTATACATATTGCTTTTGCAGTTGGTGGAAAAGAGGATGTAGATAGAATTACAGAAAAGTTAAAGAATGACGGATATGAAGTAATCAGTGGTCTTCGTACAACTGGTGATGGCTATTATGAGAGCTGTATACTTGACCCTGAAGGAAATCAGATTGAGATTACGGAAGGATAGAAGGAATAAAGGTGTTATGCGTTATTCTATTGGAGAGATTTCAAAAATAACAGGAATTTCAAAGGACCGATTGCGGAATTATGAAAAACAGGGAATCATTAAACCGCAACGCGAACTGGATAATCAGTACCGATTCTATACAGAGCAGGATATTGATCGTATTTTAACTTTGGAATTATACAGGGCAGCAGAATTGAATCTGCCTACGATATCAAAAATCTGTACGGATAGTACAGTGGAAGATATTACCTCCTATTTGAGAGAAAATGAGGGTGTTATTGAGAAACAGATGAAACATCTTGCCTCGATTCAAAACAGAACAAAGGAACTTCTTCATTCCTGCGAGAGAATTGAGAAGCACCTTAATAAAATATGTGTTGCCACGATGCGGCCTTATGAAATAATAGGTGAGATAGATGATTACAGAAGTTATCAGGAATACGATAAGCTATTCAAATTGCGAGAGGATGATCAACCGATAGTTTATAAAATGCACAGATGTATTCTCTTTGACCAAAATGGAATTTACAGTAATAGAATGATAGTTACAAAACCATTAGATGATTCTGGTAATATGAAAAAGCAAAGGTGCGTGTATACAGTAGTACAGGATGGAGAAAATAATCAGAATCCATTGATGGATACCTTTGAAAAATGCATGGAATTTTGTAAGGAAAACCAATTGAAACCAACCGGAGAAGCATTTGTCGGAATGCTTTTATTACATTGCAGGAATGGAAAAATTCAGTCTTATCTGGAAATAGAAGGACCAGTAGAATAACA
>JALEWA010000219.1 GCA_022788085.1 Lachnospiraceae bacterium | reverse complement strand
TGCTCGTGCTTGCAAGTGAGCATTATGATGCGAACGAATATATCAGGGATTATGATACATATCTTGAGGTTATGAAGAAAAGGATTCAGTAAATATGTTACGCAGATTAGAAGAAAAAGATGCCCCTTTCATGCTGGAGTGGATGCATGATGAAGAGATAACAGCAGGTTTTCAACGCCCTTTTACACAGGCGACGATGGAAACTGTGTTGGGCTTTATTCATAATAGTTTTGATGAGGAAAACCAAAACTTCGCTTTCGTAAATAGTCAGGATGAGTATCTGGGAACGATTAGTCTAAAGCATATTTCCCATGTGAATGACAAGGCAGAGTATGCTGTGGTTGCAAGAAAATGTGCCCAAGGAACAGGAGCAGCTAAACAGGCAACAGAGGAATTGTTACAGTACGCATTTGAGGAACTTGGACTTCACAAGGTAAACTTGAGCGTATTAGCAGAGAATATCAGAGCACAGAAATTTTATGAGAAATGTGGCTTTCTACGGGAAGGACTCGAAGTAGATGCCGTAAAGATTAAGGGCAAATACCATGACCATATCTGGTATGGAATTCGAAGCTGTGATATGAATCTGCGAACCCAATCAAAGGCAGAACCACAATCAGCACAGACTGGAACCAGAGAAAAAACACATCATATGTCTCTTGCATTTGTACAGGAAAAATATGCTGCCATCGAGAACTGGATGGACAAGGTGGATTCACAGGAACTGAAGCTGGAAGCACAGGAAAGTGAACAATATGGAGATTATGATTACTGGGACGATGATGTTGCATGGGAATACTTTGATACGAATAAGATAGGACATAAAATCGAGGAAGCAGTATCATTTGCGAGAGATTGTGTCAATGATTGCTGGTATGAGTATGCATTACAGATATTGGACAGACTACTTGACTTAGATGTTCTTGTTGAGAATGAATGGGAAGACTCTTCCATAGGCTTGGAGGACATAGTAGGTGAAAAAATAGCAGATGTTGATTTGAAGCAGATGGCATTGATGACCTTATATGCAGATTATCAGATCAGAGAGCCGCAGAAGCGCGCGGAGGATATTTATAGCTATTTTAGTTACCACTGTTTTAGGAATATTTCTATAAAGGAAATGTTTACCATTGGAAGAGAGGAACTTCCGGATACAGATAGATTCTGGGAGGATTGGATTAAGCTACTTTCAGGAAAAAGCGGAGACAGGGAAGCAGAGCTTTTGTTGGAAGCATTGTTATATAAAAAGGGAGAAGAGGGACTGGCGGATGCAGCAAAAGCATATGGACATACTCATCCTTCCCTTTATTTGGAAGCTCTGAAGGCATATAAGAAGCTTCATAAATATCAGGATATGCAGAAGCTTGGATTGGGAGCATTAGCGATATTGCAGAAAAGACTTACCATACGAAGTGAGATTGCTTTAATGACAGCCGAAGCAGCAGAATGTAATCATGATGAAATGATAAAGTATCTCTGCTGGTATGAAGCATTTTGCTCAAACCCTACCGAAAAGAATTATTTAAGATTGTATTCTACAGAAAAATGTGCGCAAAGCTACAGACTAGTAGCAAAACCGGATGTTAGCTTTAGACAAAAAGGTAATGCATATGCCTTTTCTACAAATAAAGAGTTAGAACTTTGCTCTATAGATGATACGACATGGAATTGTATTCTTTTCTTACAGGGTGATATGGATAAAGTGAAGGAAAAATGCATTAATCCCAAAAACTCCCTCGGGTGGACCGGAAGCTTTATCCGTTGTGGAATTAAGTTATTCATGATATATCTGTATCAGGGAGAAAAGGCGACTAAGGCAGTTAAACAACTGGCAAATGATTTGTCATCCTACTTTGGATATGATAAAATAGAGCAGTTTTGGAAGGAATGGCTTTCATGGAAGTCTTATTATCCAATCCAGGAGGAGAAAAAACAGAAATACCTTGAATGGCTTGAGGATATTATTGACAGGAGAACACATGCCATAGTCGGCGGGCAACATCGCAGACAATATGATGAGGTCGCTGTGCTGATTGCAGCTCTTGGAGATATAAAGGCTTCATGGGGCGAGACAGGAGTGAAGCAGATGTTGATGGATAAGTATC
>JALEWA010000183.1 GCA_022788085.1 Lachnospiraceae bacterium | reverse complement strand
AAGCTTCTTAAGATCATTGTTGACAATATCTGATGCAAGGAGCGTTGTGAAACGAAGCCAGTTTGTCTTTGTAGAATTCAGGAAACGGTAGAAAGTATTCTTTGAGAAATTTTCCTTAAAGGAACCTGTTTTCTGCTGCATGTACATGCTCCTATCAGTGAATATGTTGCCAAGTTTGTATTTCAACAGGGAAATGGCTGGCACACCTTTTTCTTTTGTGCCGTTGCATTTCTTTAAAAGCTTTCCTATCTGATGTTTTGAAAAAAATCTTTGGATACAATCAAGTAAAGCTATCTCATTGGTGTTGTTCTGTGATACAATAGACATGGCATAAATCCTCCTTGGTTTGTTGGTTTCTAGACAATTCCATTATACCAAACGGAATGTATTTATGCCCTTTTTATTAGTTGAAATATTGAATTATCAAGGTTCAACACACCTTATTGGTGTGGGAAGTTTGAGTAAATAACATATAGCATGGATAGGGGATCTGACCAATGCGCTGTTGTTATCATAGGGGGAAAGTATGCAATTACTTACAAACGAATTATACAAAAATGACATTGTTGCAGCAGCATATACAGAAATTGAGTGGGATAAACTTTCCGGCAAGACGGTGCTTTTGACGGGAGCAACCGGGATGATCGCATCGGTGCTTGTTGATATACTGATGTATCGCAACCAGCATGAAAAGCAGAATACAAAAGTGATTGCCATAAGCCGTAATGAACAGAAGGCTCGTGAGAGATTTGCAGAATATTGGAACAGTCCATATTTCTCTTATTTGTCACATGATATTACTGCGCCGTTACCGGAAGTGGGAAAGGTTGATTATCTGCTTCATGCAGCGAGTAATACACATCCCAGGGCGTATGCGACAGACCCCATAGGAACGATTACTGCCAATGTAAATGGAACATATGAATTGTTACAATATGCTTCTGAGCATGCTTGTGAACGTTTCCTGTTTTTCTCTTCTGTGGAAATCTATGGAGAAAATAGAAAAGATGTGGATAAGTTTGAAGAATCATATTTAGGGTACATAGATTGTAATACGACGAGAGCTGGGTATCCGGAGAGTAAGCGCTTAGGAGAGGCGCTGTGTAATGCATTTGCAGCGCAGAAGGGGCAGGAATTTGTGATAGGGCGATTCTCCAGAGTGTATGGTCCGACCATGGGACAGGATGATTCGAAAGCAATCGCACAGTTTATTCGTAAAGCGGCCAAGAAAGAAGATATTATATTAAAGAGTGAGGGAAATCAACTGTATTCTTATACTTATGTAGTAGATGCGGCTATGGCAGCGATTTATTTATTGTTATATGCAAAAGCTGGAGAGGCGATAAATGTGGCAGATAGTCAATCAGATATCATGTTAAAGGATATGGCTGCTATTTTAGCGCATGCTGCGGGAACAAAGGTTGTATTTGAATTGCCGGATGAGGTGGAAAGAGCAGGATACTCTACTGCAACGAAGGCTACTTTAGATGCTGGAAAAATGGAAAACTTAGGATGGAAGGCGCAGACTTCGATAGAAGAAGGATTACGAAAAACGATCAAATGTATACAGCTTTAGGAGAGACTCGATGACAAAAATCTTATATCTGGATTGGAATAGCCTTGCTGGTGAATGTATGAAAGAAGTGTATTTTGCAGATAAGATTGACTGTAAGGAAAGAGGCGACCGGATATCCGGTCACCTCAGGTAATCTCTTTACATCATTTATTTTTCCCACAGCAGTTCTTGTATTTTTTACCGCTTCCGCAGGGACAGGGGTCATTGCGCCCGATTTTGGCTGCTTGTCTGCAGTATGGTTCCTGTTTTTCTTCTGTTTCCCGGAAAGAAAGGAGATCAGAATCAAAGGAGGAATCATCTGATTGGGCATACTCAGACAAATTTTCCAGGAAATCACTGAAGTCACTGTTAAAATTTCGTACGCCGGAAAGGAGAGTTTCCAGTTCTTCATTTTTGACTTTCATGTCTGATATCAGTTTTTCGAGTTCTGAGGCAGAATCTTCTGGCGGCAGAAACATTATTTCATATATCTTTTCCTGTGTTTGGGCGGGCATTTCGTATAAGTGTGTCTTTGCTTTTATATTCTTTGTTGTGATACCAGGGTCGACCGGAGCGAACCTGGATGGAAGTTTTCCTTTTAGCTCCATATATTCTTCCCTGGAATATCCTTTCAGGCCTGCAAGCCCGGTATC
>JALEWA010000173.1 GCA_022788085.1 Lachnospiraceae bacterium | reverse complement strand
GGCTCTGTAACAAATCGATTACAATTCCATTAGAACAAAGCTGTGTATCCTCCGTATGAAAATCCCTGGCTCTGCGAAGAAGTGCATTGATTCTTGATAATAAGACTCCGAGTTTAAATGGTTTTGTGATGTAATCATCTGCTCCCATATCTAATCCCATAATGGTATTAATTTCATCATCTAATGCAGTCAGAAAAATAATGGGTACTTTCGAAGTTTGCCTTACTTCCCTGCAGAAATCAAAACCGGAACCATCAGGAAGTGTTACGTCTATGACAAGCATGTCATAATTTTCTGTTTTCCAAAATGCCTGTGCCTCTTTGACTGTCCTTGCATTGTCAAGCTCATATCCCTGTTTCTTAAAGGCGAAAGAAAGCCCGTTTATTAGACTTAAATCATCTTCCAGTAATAATATTTTTTTCATAGTTCCGACCTCTCGTTCCTTCTTCCTCGCTTTAGCCCAGCAATTTCTTCACCGTCTCTTCAAATTCGTAGAACAAATCAATATATTCCTTCACAATCGTATTACAATGCTCTTTCACAATCTCACAATCATAATCATGTGCAAGTTCATTTCTTACTTTCAACATTTCCATCCAGGATTCATCGGAAATCAGATTTGCCTTATAGGATTCTCTGAGAACTTCTCTTGGAGAGCCCGCCACAAACCCTGTGATTGCATAATACTGTACCAATATATCTTTCATTACTTTCCATGATAAATTAAATGTTATACTGAATTTAGCACTGGTTCCGCTAAGTACAAATGAATCTGAAAGATCTCTTTGTCTTGCCTCTGCTAACGCATCCAGCGAATTACAAAAAGACATAAAGCGTCTGTTAAATTTTTCGTCCATATTGTCTGATATCCTCCAATAACAATTTATTTCTGCAAGTGTCCATATTTAATAAATCCACACTATAAAGTGTTGGTAATTCTTCCACTTTTTCAACAAGCCCATCAAAATCATCTACTTCTGCTACAGCTATATCTATATCGCTTCTTTCTCTAGCTGTCCCTTTTGCTCTTGACCCATATAAAATCACTTCTTTTGCATGAAAACTTCTACACAACATCGCTACTTCCTTTATTACTTCTTCCACTTTCACTAAGATTACCTACCCTCTTCATCGTATTATATGACTGCTTAGCAATTCTCCATAGTACTTACTTATCTAATGGAATCATCGATAATATATCCTACTTCCCAAATCGTTTTTATCACTTCCGGTTTCGTCGCATCTTTTCCCGCAAATGCCTGATATGAACAGCAAGTGTTCCTTCATTTTCTCTGTTTACATAATCAGATCTCACCATCTGTGCCTCATATTGTTTCAGAATTGCTTTTACCTTTGCCAAAAGGATATTCAGCGTATATGGCTTCTTAATATAATCATATCCACCAATATTAAGTGTCGTCAAAACATTATCATTACTTGTTCTGGCACTGATATTTCATACACAATTCCTGTTTGTGGCGTAATTTATATCTGTTTTCAGCTTATAAGGTGCAAAAATGACGCACCTTAACAAGCCTTTTTCTGTTTTATGTTTTAAGCCAAAGCAAAATGATTATAAACATCCATATCCGTCTTGATTTCACTGTGAAACTGTTCGCATTCGCCGTGAGCATGATAGCCATTTATGATGTCATCATCGCTCCAGCCAAGATTGGTCCATATGGTATTGCACTCGATATCGGGAATCAGAAGGAACTGCCCGTTTTTATCGGTTGTTCGTTCGATTACCTCATATACAATGCGCATGGTAATGGTTTTGGATTCTCCCTCGGAATCGGTATAAGCCACATCTTTCCATGAAGAACCAATGTAAACAGTTTTACCATCACGAGGATTGCGGATGTCCTTACAGCATTCCTTTACTTTGGCAATCCAATCTTCTTTGGATTCGCCTCTTCGAAGATTTCTTTTTACAATAAACCAGGAACCATCTTCGATTAGAATGCCTAAGTTTTCAGCAGCATCATTCCCTGCGTCCATACGAACCAGCAGTTGCTTGTCTGTCAGTTGATGTCCGAGCCTAAGTGTTTGCTTTAAAAATGCAGGTGTATTGCACTGACAATGCTGACTTCCTTCCCGTAGCTCCGTATTTGCAAGAAAGCCTTCTGTGCCAATGTATGCCATCATTGGTGCATAACCATCAAAACCTTTGTATGTATGTGCAACTCCTTCCTTATGAGTTTTTGAATTATCCATAGGAGTGACATCAAGATCCAAAGGGACTAACCCGGACTCCAATGCGGAAGGCTG
>JALEWA010000061.1 GCA_022788085.1 Lachnospiraceae bacterium | reverse complement strand
TGATATTTTTCTTCCCAGGCATATGCTTCCTCCTACTCCAGCCGGAAAAGATATCTCATATCTTCCTGCTTTCCTTCATCCTCTGACATCATATTATGGATGTCCTCAATCATATAGCCAATTGACATAGACTGCTGATACATATCATTTGTCGTACACCATACCTTTCCCTCCTGTACCGCTTTAAAATCCTCAAGAAGATCACATTTTTCCAACAGTTCCCCGATAGAATGCACTCCACCGTCAATCGAGCTGTTATAGATCAGATAATCCGCATCCTTGGCTGAATGATAAAATTCTTCCATCTGCATATTTGTAGTAGAACGTTTTGTATTCTCATCCCCAAGCTCATCAAAAATATACTTTCCTCCGGCAAGCTCTATCATCTTAGGAACATAGTCAGAGGTATTTCTTACCTGTGCCATTCCATTAGAAGTAATGTAGAAAAAAGCAACCGTTTTCTCTGTTTTCTCATCAGCCTTTACACGATTCAGGATTTCTACCTGCTCATCAAATACCCTCTCTGCCAGCTCTTCCTTTCCAAGCAATGCTCCAAAGAACTTTACCCACTCTACTCTTCCAAGTGGATGTGACTCATAGCTTGAATATTCAATCATTACGGGAATACCAAAGCCCTCCAGCTTCTCAATCACCTCGGGTGCATGGGAAATCATCATATTCTCAATGGCAAGTGTACAGCCCTGCGAAAGAATCAATTCATAATCCGGCTTGTTATATTTTCCGGCATATAGCATATCACCGCTTACCATTGCTTCTTTTGCAGCTTCAATATACCAGCCATCCTCCGGTTGGCCGGACAGTCTGATCGCATCCAGAGCATCCAGACTATTAAACATATCCATAGTAGAAGATGCCACCAAATAAAGATTCTTTATTGGACGTTGTAAAACCACAACATCCGCTTCCACTCCCTCCGGATCTGTCTTCCCCTCCGGTATTACCAGAAAGCGGCTCCCACCACTTAAGGTCAGCATGGTATATCCACCTTCATAATAATCTATAGAAAACTGTTCTGCATATTGCAGCTCTATACTGCTCTCATAAACAAGACTTGATGGCCTATTTTCCGACTCACTGCTTTCTGCTTCCACGATCTCTGTCTCAGAAGAAAGTGTGGAGGCAGAATCAGGACTGCTGCAGCCCCAAAGCCCCAGCAGTCCTGTCAAAAGCAAAATATAAAAGAAAGTTGCTTTTTTTCTTCTGTTCATTGATACATCCTCTTATTCTGCTTTTTTCATGGTTTCAGAATGAAATGTTATTGTATACTCGATTTCATGAGGCTTACTCATTGCTACCGTGTCACCAATTACAGCAACAGGCTCATCAAAAGCTGTAACAGGAAGTTCAAAGACAGAATCGCCTTCTGTATTTATTGGCAGATACTTCTCCCCATCTACCATCATATAATCATAATTGGGGCTATTCCACTGCAGAGTTACCATCACATTTTCTCCCGATACAGTAATTGTTGCCGGAGATAAAATCTGCGCTTTTCCGCTTCCTCCTTCAAAAGTAAGATCTATCGTATAACTACCATCCTCTAATCCTTCAAGACCTTCTGTCTGCGCTTCTGCTTCTTCTAGCGGCTCCGGATTAGAAACGCTGACCTTATGGTCATACCATGTTCCTTTTGTTCCAATCAAAGCAAGATCAAATTCCTCATCCAATACTGAAACAGGTACATCAAAGCCATATACTTCCTCTGTTAATCCATCACTATATGTAACTGTGTCTACTGTTGGCTCTAACAGCTTTGCCCCATCCTTTGTGGCATCTTCTGCAAGTCCGGGATAAAGGTTTACAATCTTTTTCGAACCAAGGGATATATGAATTGTCATTTCCCCGTCTTTTACCGTCAGAATTCCCTTACCGTCACATGCTTCACTTACATGGAACATACTGCTGTCTGTCTGAAAGTCTGCCGTGTACACACCATCCTGCAGACTTGCGTTTTCTTTCTTCATAACATCCTTTGTATGCGCCACATAAATATCCTTAATCGCATCAATAGAACCAAGTCCTGTGATCTGTGCCTCTACGCTGTCAAATTTGCCGGAAGCGTTAAACATGCTCAACCAGGAATCTTCGTCCTCGCCTGCCATATCATTGTTCGCATGGTCTCCGGCTACTACCATCAATGGACGAAGAATGACTTTTGTATAGCCTGCTTCCGAAACTGCATCCATTATTGCTTCACAAGAAGTTTCTTCCGGCTCACCTTCTACCGTACCAATAAATACATTATCATATCCGAGCTCACTCATCTGTGCCTGCATCTGACTGTAAGATACCTTGGCTGTATGAGATGTACCATGTCCCATAAATACAAATAAAACGCCATCCTCTTTTGCTGCCTGCAGACTTTCATAGCCTGCATCCTTTACCGCTTCACCTGTCAATGCCTTAGCAACAGCCTTTTTGTCATCATTAACTACTGTAGCATCTGTACCAACCTCACCAAGAAGAGGCTCTGCAATCTTTACTGTTTCGAATTGTTCCTTATATGCTTCTACCGCTTCTACTAACTCATCATACTCTGCACCATGCATTAAATGAGTTGGCTGTACAATCAGATTTTTTACTCCATTTGCTACTGCACGTTCCAACGCCTGATCCATATTATCAATGTACTCTCCATCTCTTGCCTGTACATGGTTAATAATAATCTGTGCCGTAAATGCTCTTCTTACAGACCAGTCAGGATAAGCCTCCTGCAATGCATCCTCAATTCCCTTGATATCAGCGACACGACTGTCATTAAAGGAAGTACCGAAGCTGACTACCAAAATCTCATTTTCACCAATTTCATCCTGATTACGTGGATCATCTTTCGATGCATCGCCGGTATCTCTGCCAAAATAATCAGGATCTGCATTCTCACCTTCTACAAGTTCTTTCTGTGCATCTGTTAAAGCATCCCATGCAGCTTTTGCATCTGCACATTGCTTGTCCGTATCATCTGTTCTTTCCTGTACATAAATGGCATCAATCAATGCAGCCACTTCATCTGCTGCCTTTTTGTCTGCATCAACCGTTTCCTGTGTTGCATCCTGTGTGCTTACTTCTGTTACGTCGCTTTCTGTTGCTGTTTCCTTACTGCTTCCGCAGCCAGTCATACTTGCAATTCCCATAGTTGTTACCATTAAGAGTACTACTAATCGTTTCTTCATCCTTTTCTCCTCATTTCTGCAGCTTCCTGCTTTTTATTTATTAAATATGCATCTGTCTAAGAAACGATTTCTCCCATCAAAAAGAAAAGGCGCAACAAAAAGAAAAACCCTTTTCCTGTAACAGGTAAAGGGTTCGCACTCAAAAAAAAGTAAAAAAGACAATCATCTAGCCTTTTCTACACTTCACGTACAACCAATTACTCGTGGCTTGAAACTATCGTTTCTGTACAACAGTCAGGCAGGTCTCCCGGCTTATAGATCATTGCATCCACCATCTTCCCAGTTTCCCAGTGATATTTCGGCTTAGCTCCCTAATTACGGTGACGAGTTCGTACAGGATTTGCACCTGTTTCCCTTTTCACCGGAACCAATCAGAATTCTGATTGTTCCGACACCTGATGTTACGTAACTATTCAGTACATATTTTACGGTCTCAGCAGTAAATGCTTCGACCTGTCATAAATAGATACGTTCTTACATATTCAATTTTCAGAAGTATACCATACTTGGATGGAATACTCAATATCGTTTTATAAAAACATTGCCATATAAAGCGGCATTACTATTTTTTTATCATTTACACCAATATTTCCTGAAATCAACTTATATCCATAAGGAATCTCTGTTCGTTTCAACATTTCATTTAACGAAATAGTAGAACCATTATTCGCCTTAACCTCTATCGGAATAACCTTTGCATCCTTTGATATCAGGAACTCAACCTCAACTGAACCATTATCCGTGCGATAATAATTCAGCTTATATCCACGTTTCGTCAACATATCCGAAATCAGATTCTCATAGATACCACCCTTTGCATTTCCCGTCAATTCATCATCAATAATAGCCTTCTTCATCTCAAATCCATACAATGCCACAAGAAGTCCAATATCGGAAAGATAAAGTTTATACTGTCCCTCTCTCTCATATGCATTAAGCGGAAACTCAGGAGTACTCACATTGTAGCATAGTCTCACAAGATTTGCGTCACGAAGCCATTCTATACTATTTTCATATTTTCTGGCAGTCGCTTTCTTCTCAACTACAGAAAATTGAAACTTCTTATTCTCTTTTGCAAGCTGTTTGGGAACGGAAAGATAACAATTCTTAACTTTTGGTTTTTCTGTTTTAGAAGCATATTTCGAAATATCATCAAAATAACTATCCAGGATTTTCTGCTGTTCCTCCTGAACCTCTCCAAAATGTTTTCCTTCAAGATATCTGTTTACAACTGCAGGCATTCCCCCAATAGTCATATATTCTCTAAGATGTTTCATCATAGTTTCATGAACAGCATCCGGAACTTTTTCTCGTTTTTCAAAATAACCTTTTAGCAGCTCAATTGACTCTTTTTCATAACCAATTGCCCATAAATATTCTTCAAAATCAAGAGAATACATTTCCATCTGTGTCTCATATCCAACAGGAATTGAAGTTACCTCCCGATAACTGATTCCCAGAAGTGATCCGGATGCAATTACGTCAAATCGGTTATCAATTGCCAAAAATTTCAATGCTGTTCTCGCATTAGGGCATTCCTGAATCTCATCAAGGAAAATTAATGTATTATGCTCTATAAAACGAATTTCAGGAAAAATAAGAGTCATCCGCTTATATATTTCCTCTGCAGTAAGCTCATCACTAAAAATATCTTTTGCTTGAGGAATTTCAATAAAATTAATATAAATATAGCTTTCGTAATTCTCTTTTCCAAAATAGTCAATTATATATGTTTTTCCAATTTGTCTTGCTCCCTTGACAAGAAGGCATGATTTTTCTTTTGTATTTTTCCAATCTACCATCCTGTCATAGAACTTCCGCTTCAGCATAATATCACCTCTACTTTTTTACGATTTTATCGTATCTATTCGGTACCCTCATAGTTACGAGCAAAAATCCATGCAAAATTTGCTTCGCAAATGGATTTTTGCCTGCTAAATCTATGCTTTCTCACGGTCAGCAAAGCGAACCTTGTTCGCTATGTAAATGCGCAGACCTGCTTAGCAGTTACATTTTATCATAGTTTGTGATATGTCTCAATAAAAAATGCATATTCTAGAGATGAATAGATTATTATTTTGCATATTTTTACCGTAATTATTTTGCAAAAATGCATATTTTTCCATATTATTGGGATTTACAGAACATCGACCGCCCTTTCTGTAAAACCTACATACTCTTTCAACGGCTGTGAATTTATCATAGTGAATTCATCAAAATTATTCAGTGCTGATTCTGTACCATACTTCTTAATCGGTAATATTCCTGTCAAATACCCCAATGCTGAAAACTCCTTGGAGGTATCATTCTTAAGCTCCTCTATAATTTCCTGATGATGAGGTTTTGCTACATGAGGTGAGGATATCAATTGAGAATAGTATATTGAATTATAAAAAAGCATATGCTATAATTGCCGTAGGCAAGAAATGTGGATAGTCCATTTTGGACAGCTAAAACGAAAACCCCAGGAGTTCGCGGCTCTTGGGGTTTTCTCTTCATTTACGGCTGAATAAACC
>JALEWA010000161.1 GCA_022788085.1 Lachnospiraceae bacterium | reverse complement strand
GTCCCTATTTTGAGTGTACATAAAAAGCCGAAAGGAGAATCTATATGCGAATTCTAAACCTTCCGAACAAGGAATTATTTCATTACGTTCTTACAGGAAAATTTAAGGCTCCTTCTGCAGACTGGAAGCATGAACACTTTTATCTTGCGGAATACGAGCTTTTTGTCATGACGGAAGGTACTCTTTATCTAAGCTATAATCAGGAGAACTTTACCGTAAAACAAGGAGAATACCTCCTGCTTCCACCCTGTAACTCCTGGAGACAGGGGTTTCGTTCTGCTTATTCCTCCTTTTACTGGCTCCATTTCTCTACTGCTTCCTCTGACTTCCCGATTGAGCAAAATGAAAGTTCTTCGCTGGACAAGGAAGCCTACTTTACCATTCCCCAGATGGGTACCATTCCAAAGCCCGAAAAGGTAGTTGTTCTTATGAAACAGTTGCAGGATGAAGTGAAAAACAAGTATCCTGTAACAACACTCGATTCCATGACAACAAGTGTTGTTACAGAGCTATATGGTCAGCTCTGTCTGAATACATCGGTTGGCACAAAATCCCCTGCGCAGAAGCAGATTCACTCAGATATCATCGACTATATTGAGCGTAATATTTCAAGTAATATCAAAATTTCTGAAATAGCAACCCACTTTGGATATAACGAAAAATATTTATCCCATTTATTTGCTGAGATTACAGGTATTCCACTGAAACAATTTATATTAAGCCGTAAAATGGATGCTGCTAATTTTATGCTCACAGATTCCAATAAGGCAATTTCAGATATTGCCAAAGAGCTTGGATTTTCAGACAGCCATAACTTTTCAAGGGCCTATAAGAGCTTTACCGGGCTTACACCCAGTGAATATAGAAACGCTTTTGCAGGACGCATGCTGTATCATGTATAAGCAAATAAAAACTAACAGGAGGAATTTTATATGAATTTTTTTGAAGAAACAAACGGAAGTTTAGTTTTTCGTGAAAATGGCGAAACACTCATGGTTACACCTTGGGGTGAGAACAGCCTGCGGATTCGCTCTACCATTTTAAGTGATATCGAAGAAGGCAGCATAGCTTTACTGGAGCCTGCCGGAACAAATGTCAACATTCACATCGAAGATATGCATGCAACCATTGACAACGGTAAGATAAAAGCAGAGCTTACCGTTCAACCGTGGGGAAACGCCTTACAGATTACCTTTCTGAATCAACGTGGTGAAGTTCTTTTGCAGGAAATTCCAAACGGCGGAGCTCTTACCCTAAAAGCCCGCCATTTTAAGACGCTTCCAGGGGGTAATTTCCGTCTGAAAGCAAATTTCCTTTCCAATCCTGAAGAAAAAATATATGGAATGGGACAGTATCAGCAGGAAACCCTTAACCTTAAGGGCTGTAACCTGGAACTTGCACATCGTAATTCCCAGGCAAGTATTCCCTTCTATGTTTCAAGCCTTGGTTATGGTTTTCTCTGGCATAATGCTGCTATCGGGGAAGTACACTTTGGGGCTAACACAACGGAATGGATTGCAGAAGCCACCAGACAGCTTGACTACTGGATTACTGCCGGAGATACTCCTGCCGAGATAGAAGAAGCATATGCTTCTGTTACCGGAACAGTACCGATGATGCCTGAATATGGTCTTGGCTTCTGGCAATGCAAGCTTCGTTACTATAATCAGGAACAGGTACTGCAGATTGCTCATGAATATAAAAAGAGGAACATCCCTGTTGATGTTCTCGTCATTGATTATTATCATTGGCCACGTTGTGGTGACTGGCGCTTTGACGAAGAATATTTTCCGGATCCAAAAGCGATGGTTCAGGAACTTCATGAGCTTGGTATTGAAACCATGGTCTCTATCTGGCCACAGGTTGACTGGCGCAGCGAGAACTATGAAGAAATGAAACAACAGGGACTGCTTGTAAAAATCAATTCCGGTGTTGACGTACAAATGAACTTTCATGGTAACAATGTTTTTATGGATGCAACCAATCCAAGGACCCGTAAATACGTGTGGGAAAAGTGTAAGAAAAACTATGCAGACCTTGGCATCAATACCTTCTGGCTTGACGAGGCAGAGCCTGAATTTACAAACTATGATTTCGATAACTACCGCTATCATGCCGGTCCTGTATCTGAAACAGGGAATATCTATCCAAGGGAATATGCACGTCTCTTCTATGAAGGACAGCTTGCAAAAGGACAAAAGGATATCGTTAATCTGATCCGTTGTGCATGGGTAGGAAGTCAGCGTTATGGCGCGCTTGTCTGGTCCGGAGATATCATGTCTACCTATGAAGACTTTCGGAAACAGATTTGTGCCGGAATCCATATGGGATTATGCGGTATTCCCTGGTGGACAACTGATATTGGTGGTTTTCATGGAGGCGTTACTGCCGATGCAGACTTTCGAGAACTGCTCATCCGTTGGTTTCAGTTTGGCACCTTCTGTCCGGTCATGCGTATTCATGGTTGCCGCCAACCGGGTGAGACTATCATAAACAAGGCTGGTGAAGAACGCGAATGGACAGGCGCAGATAATGAAGTATGGAGCTTTGGAGACGAAGCTTATCCAATTCTTGTAAAATTCATCAACATTCGTGAAAAAATGCGGGATTATACCAGAAGCCTTATGGAAGAAGCCCATAAAAAAGGAAGTCCTGTTATGAGAGCTCTTTTCTATGAATTTCCGAAGGACAAGAATTGCTGGGATATCAAAGACTCCTACATGTTTGGTTCCGACATTCTTGTCGCTCCTATCTGCCATGAACATATGACTAACCGCTCTGTATACCTGCCGGAAGGAGCATATTGGATTCATGCCGGAAATGGCAAACGTTATGAAGGTGGAAAGACCTATGAGATAGAAGCACCGATTGATACACTTCCTGTATTTTTAAGAAATGGAAAACAGGAATATCTGATTGGTGAAATCTAGTACAACGTTTCTTAAATAACTACACCATAGAACGATGAATGTTTTTTCAAGTGTGCTGTTTCAAAAACGCAGGCGTAGCGGGCTACGTCGAGGCTTTTGGAACAGTGCAATTGGAAAAACAGGCAAGTTATATGGTGTAGTTATTTAGAAATCGGTGTACTAGATGTATGCAAAAACAGATAAGGCGTACGACTTCTTATCGTACGCCTGAACTGTTTTTAAACTATGCGGTATACCTTCACCCCATGCGCCGGCACAACAGCTTCGATTCTGCCATTGTCTGTCTTAGCATCTGTCTTATCCCAAATCTCATGTAAATTATATGTCTTATTCTCATCAAGATCTTCTTCTAATTCTTCTAAAGTAATAGAGAGAGTATCATCCTCATCGCTCAAATTAAACAATGCTACATGAAGAACTCCTGTCTTATCATTCTTATTTTTCCATATGGCTTTG
>JALEWA010000081.1 GCA_022788085.1 Lachnospiraceae bacterium | reverse complement strand
TTTATGCCTAATTCCTCCAAAACCTCTCTTTCTGCCGCTGTCTGGCTGCTATCGCCTTGAATGGCACTTCCACCTACGGAAATGTCCCACATATTTGGCCATCCTTCTTTAAATGGTTGCCTTTGCTGAATCAGCATTTCTCCTTTAGAATTAAAAATACATACATGCACAACTAAATGGTAATCACCATCGTTAAAAGCTTCGCCTCTTACCATTGTTCTGCTCATTTTATTTCTATCCATGTCATAGACATCCCATAATTCCATTGTTTATTCGTCCTCCGTAGGTAAAAATCTTTATCTGTGTCAAAATTAACATAATTATATCATCTATATTACAATTTCAAAAGAATTATTTGAAGGACAAACAAAAAGCTAAAATAACAAATATTCTTGCTATGATAGTCAGGTAGCCACCAATCTCTCCCATTCTGCTAATTTTCGAAATTGCATTTTGTTTCATAATTTTTCCCTCATCGTTCTCTTTCATAAATTAATTAATGCGTTCGTTAAAATAATTAATGTTTATCGTTAAATAGAGTATACAAGGGAATACTGTGATTTAAACCGCTATTTAATGTTATTCGTTAAAAAATAAATAAGTAATGTAAAAATATGATTTTTTCTAACGATTATTTCAAATCTTCCTTCCTAAAATACAAAAATGTGAGAAGAAAACCAATTCCTGATACCAGCAGAATGATTGTTATGGATAACCAGACAGGATAGCCGGTACTTTCTACTCTTCCATCCAGCAATAAAACACTGGCAGTCCATGGGTATAAGGCTCCCCATTTCTGATTGCTGAGTGCCGCGCTTCCTAACACAATCACTGCTGAAGCAATCATTGGTGCGACAAATCCCTTTGTTTTCTGCGCAATATAAATAAAGGGAGATGTCGTGATAAACATAAGGACCGTGAGCAGAAAATAGTCAGGTATCCATTTCAACGCAATAACCAGGCTATATTCTGCCATACCAAATGTCACATGACACATGCCGGCAAAGAGCAGGATGCATGCCCATGATACAATCGTCAGAAAGAAATCCCATAGGAACAGAGTACAGAATTTACCCCATAATATTTTCGTTCTTGAAATGGGGATTGGCAGAATGGTCTTCCATGTATTTTCTGCATATTCCCTGCTGAACAGGAAAGAGGCAATTGCCACTGACACCATCATATTAGCCAATAACAGCATATAGAGAATACTGTCTTCATAAACTGAGCTTAACAGAATCTCTTGTTCCGGATGTTCTGCATGCATCTGTAAGACTTCCACGAACATCATAAACGGAACAGATACAGCCCCCAGTATACTGATTGGTATCATTTTAGCATGTCTTAATTTCATTAATTCACAATATATCAGCTTAAGCAATACCGCCACCTCCTATTAATTCAGAAAAATAATCTTCCAGATTCTCTTCACATGTGTTGATGCCTGTTACCATCAGCCCGTTTTCTACCAGTAATTTGTTAAATTCTCCCACATTGAAGGTATCATTATAAACCTTTAGTGTACTATCTTCTGTTTCATAATCCATAATTCCACAACGTTTTTTTAAAAGGGTCGAAGCTGCTACACTGTCTGAAACCGTGAAACGGATATATTTACGTTTTCTTTTATGCAGTTCCTCCATGTTCACTTCTTCTACCAGCTTACCTTCGTTCATCACTCCAATCATATCCGCAATCTGTTCGATTTCGCTCAGAACATGGCTTGATATGAAGATGGTGGTTCCTTTCGTATGGCTAAGCTCACACAAGAATTGGCGGATTTCTGATATCCCTATCGGATCAAGACCATTGATTGGTTCATCCAGTATCAGCAATTCCGGCTCATGCATGATTGCTGCTGCAATACCAAGCCGTTGCTTCATTCCAAGCGAATAATCAGAAAATGGCTTCTTTTTCTCTTTATCAAGTCCGACGATCTCAAGTGCACTTTTGACTGCCTCTTTGGGAATCTGTCCCCGAAGCTTTGCCAAAATCTCCAGATTCTCCTGGCCTGTCAGATTTGTATAAAATCCGGGTGTTTCTATAATAGAACCAATCTTGCGGTAAGTATCAGATATATGTTCCTGATATCCCATACCAAACAAACGAATGGTTCCTTCTGTCGGGCAAACAAGCTGTAACATCATTTTCATAATGGTTGTTTTTCCTGCTCCATTTCTTCCAAGTAGACCATAGATTTTTCCTTTCGGTACATGGAGACTTACATGATCCACTACTGTTGCCGACTGATAACGCTTGGTAAGATTTTGCGTTTCCATCACGTAATCCATAGATAAATTTCCTCCTTTTTCTATAAATGTACTCTAGAGTACATACAAAACCAAAGTTTGTGATGACCACGGCTTTAGTATCTGCTACAAAGGTGGAGAACACAAGAAACGAGTCGTCACAGCATGAAAAAAGCACTGACACGATTCGTGTCAGTGCCCGTTTTTAAAGGGTTTCGTAATAATTATCAGAAATCCATCCAACAGATTTTCGAAGTGCTTCTATCGTTTTTGTCTCCAGTACACATCTGGCATTACATTCTTTAGCAAGACTTAGACGCTCTCCTAAATCAATTTCCCCATCTCCTAAACCTAAATGATTTTTAGGTGGATTTTCTTTACCATCGTGAATATGAAAATGTTTCAGTTTTTCCTTTCTCTCTAAAATGTATGGAACATCCTTTTCACCGATTGCCTTAGAATGACCAATATCCCAAGTCAATACAAAGCATGGAGAGGCAAGCAGATAATCAATTGCTTTCTTCTCATAGTCACGGAAACCTTCCGTATTTTCTATGGCAATTTTGACATCTGTTTCGCCAATCCACTTCTCACAGGAATTGCGAAAGATCTTAAAATAATCCATATAAATGTCAAAGTCTCTTTCATACATCTGCACTTTTCGGTCAGGAAGTGTAATATAGATACCATGGTGCATGTGCATATTAATGGTTACCGATTGATGTTCATCACCGTATTTATTTTTCAGTTCAACAAACTTTTTGGCTACCTCAATGGTTCTTCTTACTGTTTCCAGATAAGCGTCTCTTACTAATGGATTAAAATCAGCAATATTCAGGTTCTCATCTAAATGAATTGTATAATAAATCTCCGCATCATCCGCAGCCTTGTAAAAATCTGTTACTTTTTCCAGCTTATCAATCTGATATTCTGGGAAATTCATATTTAGTTCGATAAAAGATAACCCAAGTTCCTTACAAAGCGCAATATTATCATTTAGTGTTTTATTCTCAATTAATGTTGGCATTCCATATTGCATAGATGTATCCGTCCTTTTCTACTCATAAGCCATTTCAAATATTTTCAAAATATCCTCATAGGCAAGTGGCTTATAACCAATGAGAGTCCTGGTCTTATTTCTGGAACAATCCAGGGCAAGCTTTTCAAGCGATTCTTTTTTCACACCAAGAGACTTAAGATTAATAGGCATTCCGATGGAGGCATAATATTGTTCCTGTTTGTCAATGGCAAGTTCAATTGTCTTTTCAGGATGCTCAAAATCTATTTCAAGATTCCATACGTTGTGAGCATATTGAAGCCACCTGTTGATGTTGGCACGATATACATATCTTGCCCAACTGCACCAGATGGCAGCAAGACCAGCACCATGGGCAATTTCAGGGTACATCCCTGATACTTCGTGCTCAAACTGATGGACTACAAGCTGAAATTCTCTTCCGCATTGTGTAAGACCATTATGTGCAAGGGAAGAAGCCCACATCATATTGGCTCTGGCTTCATAATTTCTTGGGTTCTCAAGACAGTCTGTTCCAGCCTTCATAACACTCTTGATCACAGCTTCGGCTATCGAATCTGTTACATATGTATCTTCCCCAGGGCAGAAATATCTTTCAATCGTATGCATGGCAATATCAACAGCTCCGCAGGCAGTCTGATAAGGGCTTACAGTATAGGTAAGTTCGGGATTTTCAATTGCAAAGTTCATTCTGTTGCAGCTTGAACCGTATCCTCTCTTTTCGCCAGTTTCGTTATTTGAAATTACACAGGAATTGGACATTTCTGATCCTGCGGCTGAAAGTGTCAAAATAGCTCCTTTGTTCAGAGTCTTAGTTGGGGCGCACTTACCAAGTGAAAAATCCCATACATCTATATCGGGATTGGCTGCGCCGTTGGCAATGTCTTTTGCAGAATCCATAACGGAGCCACCACCAACTGCCAGAATGAAATCAACACCTTCGTCGATACACAGCTTGATTCCTTTTCTTACAAGCTTAAGCTCCGGATTTGCTACAACGCCTCCAAGCTCCACAAAATCAATATTTTCATCCGCAAGACACTTTTTTACTTTGTCAAGAAGTCCACTTTCTTTCGCAGATTTTCCACCATAGTGGATTAAAACTTTTTTCGGATGATATTCGGCAATAATTTTTCCGACCTTGAGCTCTTCATCCTTTCCAAAATAAACCTTAGTTGGTGTTTCGTAAATAAAATTGTTCATGTGTATACCTCCATCTTCTGCGTGAACCAACGCAAATTATTCTTTTATGTTGCTTTTTCTCATATATCTGGCATCTTTATAAGAACCTATTTTATCAATTTTCTTTTCTTTTACCATTTTGCTC
>JALEWA010000073.1 GCA_022788085.1 Lachnospiraceae bacterium | reverse complement strand
GTCAGATTTCCTCCTACTACAGCCAGACGAAGAGAAAAATATCCCTTCTGCTTCTGTCTCATAAAGCCGCCTTTTTTTAATGCTGCATAATCAACTGATGCCATACTCTTACCTCACTTTTCTTATCTTATATCACACTTTTATTTTTATTTATCCCATATGTTATGTAGGAATTAGTTTTAAAAAAATATATTTCTTATTTCCTATATGTTTAGTAGGTATAAAAGGAATATAACACCTTGCCTAAACAATGTCAACCAGTAATTGGATTTTTTGGGAAAGCTTCTGCAAAGTCTTCCTTCAAGTCCTCAATATCCTCGATTCCAACACTGATACGTATCAGATCTTCAAATACGCCTGACTCCTCCTGTTGCTCCTTCGTATTATGAAGACTGATTGTCGATGCAGGATGAATCACTAATGTTCTGACATCTCCGATATTAGAAAGCTGATAAGGAAGCTTTAAGGCATCAAGCACAGCAAATGCTCTTTCCTTGCTGCCAACCCGAATGGTCAGTATTGCTCCAAAGTAACCGGAAAACTGCTTTTTAGCCAACTCATGCCATGGGCTGTCAGAAAGCCCCGGATAATTTACTGTTATATCTTCATAATTCTCCTGAATCCATTCTGCAAGTGCAGCAGCATTTTCGCATTGTCTTTGCATACGAAGTCCCAACGTTTCTAATCCCAATTGATTCAAATAGGCATTCTGTGGAGCAAGACATGCACCGGTGTTACGAAACAGTCCATTTCTTAGCTTTGCTGTATATGCAAAGGGACCAATCTTTGCATATTCCTTCATCCCGGGATATTTCTCCACATCCCATTTGAACTTACCTGCATCTGTCAGGACTCCGCTGATAGAATTACTGCTTCCATTGATATATTTCGAAGAAGAATTCACAACAATATCGGCTCCTAACCGAATCGGCTGAACTAAAAATGCCGTAGCTACGGTATTATCCACAATAAGAGGAAGACCATGACTATGTGCAAGTGCAGCCAGCCTCTCAATATCCGTTACATCCAGTCTTGGATTTCCTATCGTTTCTGCAAAAATGACACGTGTCTTTTCGTTGATAGCTGCTTCCATTGCCTCCCAGTCATTATTCGGTACATAGCGGGTCGTAATTCCAAACGCCTCAAAATCCCGGAACAAATCAATACTTCCACCATACAGACTGGCACTGGACACGATTTCATCACCGGCACGTAAGATGTTCAAAAAAGCATTCGTCAATGCTGCCATACCGGATGCACAGGCAATCGATGCTACGCCTCCTTCCAATTTCGTAATCCGCTCTTCAAATGCCTCTACGGTAGGATTCCCTAAACGTGTATAGGAAAAGCCCCTCGCCTTTCCGTCAAAAATCCTTGCCAGTTCATTGGCTGAATCATGATAGAATGCACTGTTTTGATAAATCGGTGTAAGTGTAGCTCCATGTTTCTCATTTTTCCTTACACCTTCATGCAAAAGTGAAGTATTGAACCTCATTAAAATGTACCTCCTGAACAATAATCGTAACTGTTCCAAATTTTATCTCGGTAATTAATTTCTGTATCATATCAAGATATCCTGTATCCTGCTGCTGTTCCTTCTCCATATCCCTCATCCTCTTTCATAGCAGAAGGTTTCTTCTTTATTCCTAGTAAGCATCTATGTATTATATGGTTAAGATTATAGTACAGAAAGATTCTTTCGTCAACAGCAACACTATACGGCTTTCCTATTGCCCATTATACGTTATTCTTATAACTATGAAAGTAAAATCTATTGCAGTAAAAGGTAAAAATACTCCTTATCCAAAATGGAGTCATCAAAATTCTCTTCCCAGTACTCTGCCATTCCTTCTGTATTATGACCAATCATACGTATAAAGAGAGAGGCATATTCATACAATTTCTCCTCTGTTATTGCTTCTTTGGACATTTCCTGCTTCATGAAAACGGTTACTCTTGTCATGATATATTCCATCATAATGCTCTGGAATGCCTCCATCAGATACTCGATATCCTCACTGATGCAGTCAGCAAAAATTTCTGATACCAGAATATTCTCCCAAAACGTATCGTATCCTGCCCAATCTGTTGTAAAGCTCTTCCAATCAACCAGCAGCCTGGAAAGCTTTTCTTCCTCTGCATCAGCTTTTTCAACAAATTCAAAAAGCTCCTTAAGATATGGCTGATACATGGCTTCTTCCTGATAAAAGACAGTCACATCAAGCCATGTCTCACATACTTCGATAAAAGCTTCCTTCCTGTCAAAAGAAATATGCTGCCACATTGACATGGTATCCATAAGATTCTCTTCTTCCTGATACACTGCAATGCAATCATATACCTCGTCCTCCCACTCACAGGAAAGACATTCATGTAGAAGGGAAAATGACAGCATGAGCCTGTCTGTAAGAGAAAATTTCCTTTTCTGCATTAACCTGATCACTGCATTCCTTACCTGATACTCCATCGGGAAATCATGATTATCCCTGCATTTTTCAAGAATATCTACGATGTAGAAGTCTTTGCTGTCTCTAATCAGCTTGAGCGCAGCAGGGCATGCACCAGACAGGGAATATTCATCCATGACATTCTTCTCTTCTGCATCTTCTTCTGAAAAAATCGTTATCTGATTATGCTTTCGCGGAAATCTTGCACAGGTATCGGACAGAAATTCATCCCCATGACGTTTTACGATTTCGCATAAGCCTTTCTCATCCAACAAGACACATGCCTTGCAGGAATCAAGCTTCATATGATAGATGTTCTCTCCATCTTCTCTGTTATAGGTAACCTGTTCACATAAATAGGAAGTCTCTGTTCGAGACTTCCATTTTTCATAAATACCACCGTCTGCCTGAATTGTCCATCCCTTACAACAGGTCAGAGGGCACTGATCGGCAATACAGTGAAATTGATCATATATTTTTGTCTTTATCATACTACATCCGCTCCGGTGCTTCGAAGCCAAGCAAGTCAATACATGTCTCCAGCACATCTCTAGTCAGGACAAGAAGAGCAATCCAGCCTGCCTTCTTTATCTCATCCTCTTCTGTCAGGATCTTAGTCTCATGGTAGAAATGGTTGAAGGCATTGGCAAGGTCATAAATATAAGCACAGATTTTATGCGGTGCAAGCTCCTCATAAGCTGTTTCCATACTTGCATTAAATGTAGCAAGCTGCATCATCAGTTCCTTCTCACTTTCGCTGGAAGGAGTCTGTAATACTGCTGTATCTGTATTTCCACCATTTTCTCTGTATTTTGCAAGAATAGACTTAATACGTACAATTGTATACAAGATATATGGACCTGTATCTCCCTCAAAGGAAGTAAAGCGGTCAATGTCAAAGATGTAGTCTTTGCTTGCCTGATTTGATAAATCACCATATTTTAATGCAGATAATGCCACGATTTCCGCTGTTTTTCTGGCTTCGCTCTCTTCTACCTCACGGTTTTCCGTAATCTTGCGAAACATCTCATCGTTGATTTCCTGAATCAGGTTCTCAAGACGCATAACGCCGCCTTCACGAGTCTTAAATGGCTTGCCATCCTTGCCATTCATGGTACCAAAGCCAATATGCACCAGCTTTGTCTCCGGCTTAACCAGCTTTGTCTTTCTTGCACAGCGGAATACCTGCTCAAAGTAAAGCTCCTGACGTTTGTCCGTCAGATAAATCAGCTCATCCGGGTGATTCTGCTCCATACGCATCATAATGGTAGCAAGGTCTGTCGTATTATAAAGGGAAGCCCCATCTGACTTCAAAATCATACAAGGTGGTACTTCCTTGGTATCTGTTTCTTCCTTAACGTCTACAACAAGGGCACCATCGCTGACATAAGCATAACCTTCTTTTTTCATATAATCGACCATACCCGGAATTAAATCATGAACCGTTGATTCTCCGTTCCACAAGTCAAAATCTACATGAAGCTTCTCGTAATTCTTCTTCAAATCCGTTACGGAAACTGCAATGATATGGTTCCACAATGCACGATATCCTCTTACTCCGCTTTGAAGCTTATAAGTACATGCCATGGCATTTTCCTTGTATTCTGCATCTTCTTTGGAACGCTTACTTGCAAATGGGTAAATCTCCTCCAGCTCTGAAATGGTAAATGGAGGCTCCGTTGGATACTCCCCTGTATAGCTTTCATCAAAATATACTAATTCCGGCTTGCGAATCTTAAGCTCATTCATAATCAGTCCCATCGGCTGTCCCCAGTCTCCAAGATGAATGTCTCCGATAATATGGTGTCCCATGAACTTCACAATTCTTTTGATACTCTCACCAATGATGGCAGAACGAAGATGTCCAACGTGCAAAGGCTTTGCAACATTTGGTCCACCGTAATCAATCACAAACTCTAATGGCTTGTCCGTTTCTTCTAAACCAAACTTAGATGAATCCTTCATTTCCTTTACATAAGAACCTACAAATTCCGGCTCTAAGATCAGATTCAAGAATCCAGGTGCTACCGCTTCTACCTTGGAAAACACCTTGCTGTCACCCAGCTTTGCTGCTACATCATTTGCAATCATGATTGGTGCCTTCTTATACTGCTTTGCACCGGCCATGGCGCCATTACACTGATATTCGCATAAATCAGGACGGTTCGAAACCGTTACCTTACCTAATTCACGGTCATAACCTGCTGCCTCAAATGCATTTTTCATTTCTTCGGAAATCAATTCCAGCATTTTCTTCATAATTCATTACCCTTTCTATCATCAAATCTGCTTTTCCGGCAGATTGAAGTGCCTTTTTGCATCGTATCTATGAAAGTACTGAATAGATACGCCTTTTCCTATCATAAAGGTTTTTTAAGGACTGTGCAATAGCTTTTGACGAAAAAAGGCAACATAAACGCAAAGTTTATGCTGCCTCAATAAGACCTGCTATATATGCATTAGTTTCCCCAGCTGCCGCTCCAGTATGGATTTTCGTTAATTGCTTCCTCTTTGCTGAGTCCATTTCCTTGCCAATATTGATTACTGCATGTACCAAGATCCACCTGACCACTTGTCAAATTAGTCATATCTACCGGTGCTGACGTCTTGTTGATGTTCATGTCTTCCATTCTAGGCGCATCCCATGTTTTCATAAAAATTTATCCTCCCGTCTAATTCTAAAATTCCGAGATTAATAGTACAATACATGATTTCACTTGTAAATAATTATAACAGGTTTGTTAGGTTTTATGCCTGAAGTCGTATAAATCTACATAACGCATCTATGGCACAAAGATATGGAACGGCATGCTGATCCTTTTTCTTATCTATGCCAAAGTTCTCGATAGCGTCCAGAATTCTTTTTTTATCTATCCAGTCATCAGGAATGTATGTCGCTATATTTTGAGACATTTCCGGCTTAATCTCATCCCAGTCACGATAAATACGGTTCACCCAGTCTATGTTTAGTACACCTCGTTGCTGCCATTTATCAAGAACTACTTTTGGTAACAGTTCTTCAAAATGATTTCTGATCAGCCACCTTGTCTTTCCCTTATAAGCAAATAAGTGATATGGCAACCAATAGCAAAATGACAACATTCGAATGTCTTTGGTAGGGTCACGAAGCAGCATTCCTGTATCAAGCCCAAACTTTGTTTCAAAAACACCAAGATAAATCAGCAATCCTGTTGCCTTGATGTGTTCCTTATATTTTTCCCTGTCTATATAACCATCTGATATGGTAATCCGTTTATCTGTTGAAAAACGCTTCTTCAGATTATAATCTTTCAAAATAGTTGGCATGATAAAGAAATTATTAGGGATAAAATGGTCTAATACCTTTTCACTATGCTTATCAAAGTTATAAAAACTCTTAATGGATTTACACAACATCTTCATACGACTAACCCCTTCATGCTTTCCGTAACGATTTAGATACATAAAGAGCCTGCCATATTGTCTGTTCTTATATAAATAATACAATATATGATGAATCTCTCCAAAAGAAACAGTATTGTTGCCAAACCCACCATTGAGAAAAACCTTGCATCCTCTTCCTGCTCCTTCTTTGCACATCTCATAATGATTTGGAAAGGTACCTGTTTTATATGGCATTTCGAGCAAATTGATACAGAAATCCATATCCGTAAAAAGATTCTTATCCTGGTTATTCAGAAATGTTGTCTCAATATTGGGATACATCCTGGCGATTTCCCTTACAAGTCCTGTTTCATCATAGACACAGTTCCCCACAATTGCATTCTCCATATCTACATTAGGCGCAAATGTATAGGAATATAGCCTTTTCTTAGACTTTTCCAACTCACGGGCAGCCAATATACCTATGGAAGAAGAATCCAGTCCGCTGCTCATGGCAATACCAACTTCACCTGATGTACGAAGAGTATTTTTGACACAAGTGTCATAAAGTTCCATAAATTCTGCCCCATACTCTCTTGGTGATTTGCTAAAGCTCTCATCCTGGTCTTCTAATGACCAGTAAGTATACTTTTTCTCCCCCTGCAGGGTAAATTCCAACTCCGTTGCAGGAAGCATTAACGATACATCCTTGTATGGCGTTTCTCCCGGAACTACATAGATTACAGAAGGATTTACCAAAAGAAAATCTTTATAATAATCCATATTCTGTTCCAAATTAGGGAAAAGCTGTATAAGAGGCTCCATTAACGTCGAGAAAGCAATCAGATTCCCTCTTCTTATATAATAAAGACAACGTGATGAAACCTGATCCGAAACCAATGTCAAAGAATGCTTCTTTTCATCCCAAATCGCTATCGAAAAGAGACCTCTGAACTTCTTGATTCCCTCTTTTCCCAGGCAATGGTAAGCAAAATACATAAGCCTTCCATCAGGACTTTCCAAAAGATGCGCTTTGTCATAGCCATAGGTGCCAAGCATTTCTATGATTTCTTCCCTATTATCTAAGATACAATCAGCTGTAAAAATAATTCCCCGTTCTTTATCAACAATAGGCAGTTCTTCTCTTTCTGCTTCTGTTGTAATATACTGAATCCCACAGCCAAAATAAGTGCAAAAGGCATCTGTACTTTCATAACGGTCAATCCTGCATTTTTTTTGATATGACGTTTCAAAAATCTCTTTTGCATTTTCAGGTATTCTTTCTTTCCCATCAAGCGCTACAACACCCCATATTGCTGACATGAAAATCACCATGCTTTCTTCAAATTCGTCGTGTGCAAAAACTTGCGTTTATGGTTTTTGCACACTGCCCTCTACAAAATCTTTAGTATCTCTTCCATGATTTCTTCTTTCGTGTTTCTCCCTACTGGTCTGCTTATCTGATATAAGGGAATCCGTGAAGCAAATTTCATTACCCTAACTCCATTTTCAGGCTTATACAAATCTTCTCCCAGTAAAGGGCTTAAGAATAATGAATCCATACAAGCACGAAACTTATCAGCTCCGATCAGTTCCTGCACATTTATCCTGTCCTCTTTGGTACGTGTCAATATAACCATAGCCTTAACCGGAACAGGCTCGTCTTCAAAAGTATCTTTACATGGGACAAGAAATTTATCTTTATCCTCATCAACGTATATCATCTCTTCATAAGGCATACCGCAAGCCAGTGCCGCATCACGGCATAGCTTCTGGTAGGGGAAAGCAGCCGTAGCAATTACCTCTTCTTCTATCATCTTCACAACCGACATATCATCTGCCATAAAGGAATAACCTCTTTTCAGAAGTTCATTTGTAACCGTGGATTTTCCACTGCCACTATTACCACTGATTAAGATTGCTCTACCATCCTTCTTTACACAGGAGCAGTGTATCGCTAATTCGCCTCTTTGATAAACTAAAGTTGCGATTCCCCATCCTAGAAGATAGGCATTCAGAAGCTGTGGTGTGACATTTTCTTTTTTCTCATAAAAAAGCTTTTCACCATTTTCCATCAGCAGATAGCAATAGGAATTGGATATATAGCTTTTCTCTTTAGCAATTACAAAATAGCAATCCTGTTCCCGCTTAAGCTCCTTAGGAAGCTCCTTCTCCTGAATGGTAATCTGCGGTAGCAAATCAGCTTCTGTACCGGACAGATTTGTCAATTGCTTAAGCTCAAAATCTGAAACGATATGCATCCCATACAATTTATAATGAAACATTTGCTCTCTCTTCCTTTATCCTCTCCCGCTCCTGTTTGGAGTAAATACATCCACAATAGTCCTGACGATATAAATTGTATTCCGTAGATAACTCAATGGAGCGCTTATAACCGTTTTTCTTTTTAAAATCAGACACAAGCCATAGTATACCATATTCTACTGCCAAGTGCTCCCCTATTTCATTCAGTTTCTTTGCATTTTTCAAGGGGCTGATTGTTAATGTCGTGGAAAAATAGTCATATGCTCCTTCCTTTGCAAGCAACGCAGTCTTACGAAGACGAAGCTCATAGCAGGCAAAGCAACGTTCACCGCCCTCCGGACACTGCTCTAAGCCCTTTGCTACTTCATAAAATGCCGATGGTTCATAATCTCCCTCAATAACCTCAATAGGGTATCCCTTACCCTCTAAGGCATTGTATTCTTCAATCAGCCTCTTCTGTTCCTCAACACGTTTCCTGTATTCCGGCTCCATAGAAATATTGGGATTATAATAGAATACTGTAATCTTAAAGTACTGCCTTAAGTACTCAAGCACATAGCTGCTACAAGGTGCACAGCAGCTATGCAGCAGTAAACGCTGTCCCTTTTTCGTATCATCCTTTATGATCTGTTCCAGGATTTTATCCAGCTCCTTTTGATAATTTCGCACGATATTTTCTTTACCTTGTTGTGTCATATTCTACCACTCTTCCCCAGGATACTTCATACCCCATTCTTTTCTTAAGCTTGTCATGATATCCATAACATCCTTTGTATATTCTAACTGCATTACCCCTGTCTGTCCTTCTATAATAGCAGCTTCCATATCCTGCATCTCATAGATAAGCGCATTTGCTGTCTCGCCAGCCTGAAGTTCTTTCCTTTCACCGGTATTTGCATCTACAATAATGGCTTTCTCACCTCTTGGATACTCCATAATTTCTATATAAGCTTTTTCACAGCTGATTACTGCCCTCTTAGGCTGCTTCGAATGCATAGAAAGTGCGACTGTTGCCATTTGTCCTGATGGATTCTTAAGCAGAATCGTTGCCTGCTCGTCCGAACCGGTTGGTGATGGCTTCATCTGACTAAGAATCTCATTTGGCTTTTCATTCATAAAGCTTCTCACAATACTTAACGCATAAACACCAATATCAAGAAGCGCACCTCCCGCCAAATCCATGTTAAAGAAACGGTTAGACATATCATATTCTTTAAAGCTTCCAAAATTCATGGTAATCATTTGTACCTTTCCTATTTGTCCGCTCCTTACCAGCTTCCATAGATCTTTATACAACGGCATATGCCATATCGTCATCGCTTCTGCTAAAATAAGCTTCTTTTCAGTTGCCAATGCAATCATTTCATCCAGTTCACGACTGTTAAGAGTAATGGACTTCTCTACAAATACATGCTTACCATTTTCTAACGCCTTTTTTATAAACTCATAATGTGTATTATGCGGTGTTGTAATATAGATGACATCAACCATCGAATCGGTAAAGATATCTTCCATTCTGTCATATATCTTTTCTACCTGGTATTTTTCTCCAAAAGCAACTGCCTTAGATGGAGTACGGTTTGCTACTGCATACAGCCTCTTTCCCATCTTTTGCAGTGCTGATGCCATCTCATTTGCAATTACTCCCGTCCCCAATACTGCCCATCTGATATTCTTATTTTCTATCTGCATACTCATAAACCTTCCATATCATTTTCTTTTTATACTATCACATTTCTCCCACAAAACATACTTTCTTTTTTCTTGTTGTAATAATGCACATAAGATTCCAATTCTTCCATTTTTTTTCAGTTGATTTGATGAAAAGAGGATTTTCAGGAGAAAAAAATTCGAGTATCCTTGACAATTGTCGATTTACATGTAAAATTAATTATGTTTTTGGTGTTTAGGACATGGAGGTATGACATGTTAGTTAAGAATGTTATTGTTGGTGACTTAGACCGTAAGTATGATCATCCACTCGCTGAAATCGTAAATATTGCAAGCCAGTGCGAATCTAATATTACTCTTGAATATGAGAATTATCATATTAATGCAAAGAGCATTATGGGTATCATTGCTTTTAATCCTTCCGCTGGAATGGATGTTGCTATCAGAGCAGATGGTAAGGATGAAGAATCTGCTGTTGAACAGTTAGAAACATTTTTAAAGTGCTAATAAAAGCTTAGGATTCATTTCCTAAGCTTTTTTCTTTGGTTTAAAAAGAGAACCGGAAAGCAATCTTTCCGGTTCTCTTTATTTTATCATTAAAGCTCCGCAATATTTATTACAGAAAGGTTATTCTCATTCTCCATCTTATTCTCTAAGCTGGTTGCGAGTGCCTTTGCAGTATCAAGAGCGGTGATACAATTAACACCTGTTTCAATAGATGTTCTTCTAATTAAGAAGCCGTCTCTTGTCTTATCACGTCCCTGCGTAGGTGTATCGATAACAAGATCAATCTTATGTCCAAGAATCAAGTCCATAACGGTTGGTGATTCCTGCTGAATCTTATTTACCTTTCTTGCCTTCACACCTGCATCATTCAGTGCCTTTGCCGTACTTCTCGTTGCATAGATGGTATATCCAAGCTTTTCGAATCGTCTTCCGATTTCAATTGCTTCTCCCTTATCGGCATCCTTAACCGTAATAATCATCTGCTTATGCTTTGGAAGGTCAATTCCTGCACCCAGGAATGCCTTATAAAGAGCCTCATTAAAGGTCTTTGCAATACCAAGGCATTCACCGGTAGATTTCATTTCCGGTCCTAAGCTGATTTCTGCACCACGAATCTTCTCAAAGGAGAATACCGGCATCTTAATAGCATAGTATTCTGCTTCCTTCTGTAAGCCCGGTTCATAACCCAAGTCTTTGATCTTCTTACCAAGAATGACCTCTGTGGCAAGGTCTACGATTGGAATACCTGTTACCTTGCTGATATATGGAACTGTTCTGGAAGAACGAGGGTTTACCTCGATGACATATACCTCTTCTCCAACTGCGATAAACTGAATATTAATCAAGCCCTTAACATGCAATGCCTTTGCAAGACGTCCTGTATATTCTGCAATTGTTTCCTTCACCTTCTGGCTTACTGTATGAGCCGGATATACGGAAATGGAGTCACCGGAATGTACACCGGTTCTTTCGATATGCTCCATAATACCAGGAATCAGAATATCGGTACCATCACATACTGCATCGACCTCTAATTCCTTACCCTGCAGATATTTATCAACAAGAATCGGATGATCCTGCGCAATACGATTGATGATTGCCATGAATTCTTCAATCTCTTCATCTGAAATGGCAATCTGCATACCCTGTCCGCCAAGTACGTAGGAAGGTCTTACCAGAACCGGATAGCCTAAGCGGTTTGCAACTTCCTTTGCTTCCTCAGCCGTATATACAGTACCGCCTGCTGCTCTTGGAATCTCTGTTTCCTCAAGAATCTTATCAAACAGCTCTCTATCCTCGGCAGCATCAACGTCCTCGGCCTTTGTTCCAAGGATTGGAACACCCATCTTCATCAGGCTCTCTGTCAGTTTGATTGCTGTCTGACCACCGAACTGAACAACAGCTCCATCCGGTTTCTCAATGTTTACAATATTCTCAACATCCTCCGGTGTCAGTGGCTCAAAATAAAGCTTATCTGCGATATCGAAGTCAGTACTTACTGTTTCCGGATTGTTGTTAATGATAATCGTCTCATAACCTGCCTTAGAAAATGCCCATGTTGCATGTACAGAACAATAATCGAACTCAATACCCTGCCCGATACGGATAGGACCGGAACCAAGTACGAGTACCTTCTTCCTGGCATTTGTTTCGATGGTTTCATTCTCACCGTCAAAGCAGGAATAGTAGTAAGGTGTTGCAGCTTCGAACTCTGCGGCACAGGTATCAACCATCTTAAATGCAGCTACAATACCATTGCTATAACGCATTTCCTTGATTTCAGCTTCGCTCTTGCCTGTCAGTCTTGCAATGACATTATCCGGGAACTCAATTCTCTTAGCCTCCTTAAGAAGCTCTACCGTCAATGGTCCCTTCTCTAAGGCTGCTTCCATTTCTACGATAATGGCAAGCTTATCAATGAACCAGTGGTCAATCATGGTTATATTATGAATCGTGTCATAATCAATTCCCTTACGAAGCGCTTCTGCAATGACATAGATTCTCTGATCGTCTACGATTTCCAGTCTCTTTAACAGTTCTTCCTTAGTAAGCGCTGTAAAGTCGTAGCTTCTTAGACAGTCTACATGCTGTTCCAGAGAACGGATTGCCTTCATAATGGCGCCCTCAAAGTTCGTACAGATACTCATTACCTCACCGGTTGCCTTCATCTGAGTTGTCAAAGTTCTCTTAGCAGTTATAAATTTATCAAATGGCAGACGTGGCATCTTAACAACACAGTAGTCTAATGTTGGCTCGAAGCTTGCATACGTCTTACCTGTAATGGCATTCTTAATCTCATCCAGTGTATAGCCTAAAGCAATCTTTGCTGCGACCTTGGCAATCGGATATCCTGTTGCCTTAGAAGCAAGTGCAGAGGAACGGCTTACACGAGGGTTAACCTCAATAACACAGTACTCAAAGCTTGTTGGGTGAAGTGCGAACTGTACATTACATCCACCTGTAATATTCAGCTCAGAGATAATATTTAATGCAGATGTTCTAAGCATCTGATATTCTTTGTCACTCAAGGTCTGTGATGGTGCAACGACAATACTGTCACCGGTATGGACACCAACCGGATCAATATT
>JALEWA010000046.1 GCA_022788085.1 Lachnospiraceae bacterium | reverse complement strand
AGCCATTTCCATATTACCTGAAATACAATATACTTCTTTGCATGAGACAATAGTTGAATCAGTCTCGTCTTAATCATTTCCTTATTCCTTTCTCTTGTACCTTTTTCATCCTGTTTTTTTCACATTTTGAACTGATGAGATGCCACAAAGCCATGCCCGGATGATACCATATCATCCTTGGTCCGGAAAAGCGCATGACTTCACGTATGCGTTCCCGCATATCCGGCTTATAGCAATGCACGCGACAATTAGCACAAAAAGTTTTTTCCTCCATAAACGGGCAATGTTCACTTCTCGCCTGTGCGTATTCGCAAAGCTTTTTACATTCCGGACACAGCTCTCCTTTGGATGCCACTCCATGCTTTTTACGACAATAAAGAGCAATCATCTCAGACACCACTAATTGCTCTTTTTTCCTCTTTTTCTCTATTTTTAAGGAATCCTGTTTTTTCATGCCGTTACTCTGCCCTCGCTTCCTCCGGTTTTATAGTCTTGACACGCAAGAAGAAATACCATAGGTGCCATATCCAAACAACTACAATACAAATTCTTCCAACCGGTACGTTTTTCATACAGAAAAAGCTAATTGCCATCATTGCGGTAACCGTGCAGGTAATACGAAGCTTTGTTCCAATCGTCATAGCGCGCTGCTTTACAAAGCTGTCTAAATGCTTTTTGTACAGTTTCGTTCCAACAAACCAGTCATGCAATTTTTTCGAGCTTTTTGCAAAGCAGAATGCAGTTGCCATATAAAAAGGTACCGTAGGAAGAATAGGAAGAACAACTCCTACTGTTCCAAGTCCCAGACAGACAAATCCTAAAATAATACATATAATCCGTAACGGGTTCTTATTCATCAACCTTAACCTCCATTTTTCATACTACGCCTGTAACATATATTAGTTTTATCTAACTCTGATTATATGTAACGTATTCCAGATTGTCAATTGGTAAATATTTGCTATATGTGGTATAATGTGTGAAAAAGACATGCAAAGAACGTACTACTAGAAAATCATTTGCTTATACGAGGTGTTTATCATGTTACATCATTTAATACAATTGAATTTTGCAACTGTTATTCTCATGATTTGTCTTTTAGTTTTTATCATGACAAATAATTATTTTGATAAAAGGATTAAAATGCTTTTTTGGGTAGCATGTATTCTGGTATTAAGTCTTGTCGTAGCAGATTCCGTAGAATATTGGACTTCCACATTACCCAATCCGACAAACTTGAGGATTCTGATGTCTGCGATAGGATATAGTCTGCGACCGACCAGCATTTTTATGATCATACTGCTATTATTACGTCAAAAAGAGAAAAAATTAACTTGGATGGTTATTCCATTGATTGTAAATACCTTATTGGCATTTTCTCCCTTTTTTACAGATATTGCGTACTCCTATTCTACAGAAAATGATTTCGTTCGTGGCCCTTTCTGTTATTTTGCTTTCGTGACAAGTGGATTTTATGGCATTCTGTTAATAATCTATACATATAAACTATATAAATCTGTTCATTTTTCAGAGGCATTTATTTCAATCGCTGTAGTTTGTACTTTTGTTATAGCTACTGCAATGGAAGCATTCTGGGGATATGATGGTGTGATTAATATAACCGGGGCTGTCGCCATAGTGTTTTATTATCTCCACTTGAATATGCAGCAATTTAAAAGAGACCCGATGACGCAGGTATTGAACCGCCGCTGCTTTTATCTGGATGCTGAGAAAAATATGGCACATTTAAGCGCAGTTATGTCAATTGATCTGAATAATCTAAAGAAATGGAATGATGAAAACGGGCATGCCAAAGGAGATGAGGCGATTTGTACGTTAGCAAATTGTGCGCAAAAGGTATTGCCAAGAAATTGCTTCTTATACCGCACAGGAGGGGATGAGTTCATGGTCCTTTGCTTTCACAAAGAAGAAAGCGTGGTAAGGCAACTTCTTCTTGATATCAAAGCAGAAGTGTCCAAAACACCGTACTCCTGTGCGATTGGAATGGCTTATAACGAATGTCAGAAGGACTTTGATAAGCTCTGCTCACAGGCAGATCAAGCCATGTATGAAGATAAATTCAGAATGAAGAATCCTATGCTAAAATAAGAACGTAACAAGGAAAGAGGTAGTTTATATGATTCAGATAGATTTAATAACCGGATTCTTAGGTTCCGGGAAAACAACTTTTATTCGAAAATATGCCAAATACTTACTAGACCAGGGACTCAACATTGGAATTCTTGAGAATGACTTTGGAGCCGTCAATGTCGATGCTGTTTTATTACAGGATATTCTGGGAGACCATTGCACTTTAGAAATGGTGGCCGGCGGTTGCGATGCAGATTGTCATAGAAGAAGATTTAAAACGAAGCTGATTGCCATGGGAATGTGTGGTTACGACCGTGTTCTAGTCGAACCATCCGGTATTTTTGATATGGACGAATTTTTTGACGCACTCCATGAAGAACCTTTGGATCGCTGGTATGAAATAGGAAATGTGATCACCATCATCGATGCCGGTTTAGATCAGAACTTATCTGAGGCTTCTCAGTTTATTCTGGCATCTCAGGTTGCACAGGCCGGAACCATTCTATACAGCCATACACAGGAAGTAACAAATGGACAGTTAGTCTCTACCCAAAGCTATGTCGAGCAGTCACTGGAAAATTTACACTGTAAAAAGAATTCCAATCAACTTGTCCTGCAAAAGGATTGGGATTCGTTACAGGAATCAGATTATAAAGCAATCATGTCATCCGGCTATCAAACTGCGGATTACGCCAAGATATGGTTAGATGAACAAAATACATATGACAGCATATATTTTATGAATATGGAATTTACGGAAGAATTCTTAAGGCGATCCTGCGCAGAAATATTAAAAGACTCTGCCTGTGGCAAAGTCTTTCGAATCAAAGGATTTCAGGAACTTCCGGATGGACAATGGATTTCCATTAATGTCACTCATCAGAGAACAGATATTCAACCCGTTTCGAATGGACAATCGGTTCTCATAGTCATCGGAGAAAATCTGAATCAGAAAGCACTTGAACAATATTGGGGCAAATCAAAACTATGATTTGCCACTGGTCTTTCCAATCATTCTTCTGCTTTTCTCATCTGATTAACCACTTCCAGAAATTCTTTCTCTTTGATGATGGCGATTCCTGAGGATTCATCTCCAAGAACAATCAAGTCATCTCCAGGCTGAATGTGAAAAATTTTTCTGGCTTTGGCAGGAATCACAATCTGTCCCTTCTCACCAACCTTTACCATACCGAACATGTGCTTTCCCTTTGGAGGAACATTAAGTCCTGATTCTTTACTGTCATAATTCACAAGATCATCCAAAGTCACTTCAAACACATCCGCAAGCGCCCTGCATTTATCAATGTCCGGCAGAGATTCTCCTGTCTCATATTTGGATAACGTCTGGCGTGACACCCCGATTCTGTCAGCCAGTTCCTCCTGCGACAGATTATTCATTTTCCTGAGGGAAATCAGATTGTCATTAAACATGTTCCTTCTTTTTCTCCTTTTTGATACCAAGTACACACCATCTGATTACAGGAATTCTTGAAACAATTTCGTATAGCAAAATGCCGCCAACGAAAGCGGAAATGGTACACAATAGATAAATCACAATTCCCGGAACAGATGTATACTCCGTTAATACATATGCTGTTGCTGACAAAGCAAGATAGTGGAACACATATAAGCCAAAGCTCTTGCTTGCCATGAAACTGAAAAACGAATTGGTCCTGTTGCAATATTTTTTCATTCCGCCAATCATTCCAAGGCATGCAAACCAACAATAAGCTATCGCCAAAGGACAATTTATGCCTGGTGCTTGGGTATAATTTTGCCCAAAATAAAGATATGCATAGGCAATACCAAGTACTACAGCTATCATCAGCAACGGTATGCATATTTTCTCCAGCTGATCTGTCACTTTTTCATGAGAAAGCACATAATATCCAATCAGGAAAGCAAATCCATAGATACCAAAACGATATACTACAATCTGCGGAGTATTCAATATATGAGCAGCGCCCCAGGCAACAACTCCCAGAAGAACCAGTATAATCCAATTGGTCTTCTCTCCGAGAGCGAGCAGCTTCCCTTTTTCCATCTTACGAATCAGAACAAGAACCAATGAAAGAATCCACATCACCTGCATCGTCCAAAGTACACCTGTTCCTGATAAACATAAAATGATAAATTTCACAGGAGCCGGTATCCCGTTAGTCAGTGTGTCAAGCGAATGCACAGAAGCCATACTGATATAACCCTGCATCCATCCCATTACGAAAACACCCATGGTAGAAGGAACCAGTAGCTTTCTTGTCCTTGCCTTAATAAATTCCCTGTCTGTGTGCTTTTCCAGATAATATCTGGCGCACATTCCACTAATCAG
>JALEWA010000044.1 GCA_022788085.1 Lachnospiraceae bacterium | reverse complement strand
TACAGGAATCAGATCCTGATAAGTGGGCTAACATCGGATTTGCAGTTCTTCCACAGCCTGCAGATGCTACAGAAGCTCCGGACTCACAGAACATCGGACTTGGTTATGCAGTAGCAATCAATGCAAAGGTAGCAGAAGATCCGGCTAAGCTTGCAGCAGCTATTGATCTTGCTGAGTATATCACAGGACCTGCATTCTCATCTTATGTAGCAGAAAATTATGCTCTTGGTGGACTTACCAAGGTAGCAGACGTTGACTTAAGTGGATTCGATCAGATTACACAGGATTTCTACAATTGGTCTTATGTTGACACAACAACATGTGAAATCTACGATTCTTATATCAACAGCGCAGTATGGGATGTATTAAACACAGACTTACAGGATCTTATGAATGGTGATAAGACACCAGAGGATGTAGCAGCAAATGCACAGGCTGCATACGAAGCAAACTACTAAATAGTAGAGATTCAGGGAAGACTTCCTAATGATAACGAGCCGTTCTGTTACAGGACAGAACGGCTCACTTCATAAAATTTCAGGGAGGAGAAGAAATGTTAAAGACGATTAAACCTAAGGGATGGGTTATCTTTCTGTATTTATTAGTACCGGTTGCAGCATTTGTATTTACTGTATTTGTACCGTTGATTACTGCCTTTGTATATAGCTTCTATGAATGGAAAGGCGGACCGAATAAAACCTTTATTGGATTAGACAATTACGTTACTCTGTTTAAGGATGGCGTTTTCTGGCAGTCATTTGGCCATAATATATATTTAGTAATTGCGTGTATCATAGGACAGATTGGTATTGCATTTGTACTTGTTATGGTTATTAATTCAAAGTATGTAAAGTTTAAGACGATTCACAGGACCTTTGGATTTTTCCCAAGTACGATTGCGGCAGTGTGTATCGGTTTGATTTGGAACATGATTTACCATTATCAGTATGGTATCATTAACTGGTTTCTGAAACTGATTGGAAGAGAGGATTTATGTAAGGTATGGTTGAATGAACCTAATCTGGTTATGCTCCTTGTATGTATTCCTCTGATTTGGCAGTACATAGGATATTATATGGTTATCATTATGTCGGCCATTGCCTCCATTGATACAGAAATTTTTGAAAGTTCAGAGATTGATGGTGCTAATTCGTTCCAAAGAGCAATTTATATTGTACTTCCTTTGATTAAGAATACATTATTGGTATGTCTGACTCTGTGTATTGCAGGTAATATGAAGGCATTTGATAACATTTATGTTATGACAAAGGGCGGTCCTGGTACATCTTCTATGGTTATGGCAATGTATGGTTACCAGATTTCCTTCAGTCAGTCCAATATGGGATACGGAAGCTGTATTTCTGTAGCAATCTTTGTATTATCCCTTCTTGTTATTGGTGGCTCCCAGGGATTACTGAAACGATTGATGCGTGAGAAGGAGGACTGATGATATGGGAAATACGAATAATGATATGAAAACGCATAAGGTAAAAAATGGAATCATAAGTGTATTTTTAAATCTGGTTATGGTAATCTTTTCGCTAACCTGTATTTTCCCACTTGTGTGGATGCTCTATTCTTCTCTTAAGGAAAAAAGGGCTTTTAATGCGGATATTATTGGTTTGCCAAAAGAACCTACACTTACGAATTATATCAGAATTCTTACAAATTCCGATTATCATTTAGGTGAGTCCATGATGAACAGTGTAAGAACAACAGGACTTGCAGTACTTTTTATCGTGCTATTTGGTTTTATTGTTGGTTATATTCTGGCAAGGGTAAGATTTAAAGGAAACAGATTGCTCTATGCAATGTTCCTGATGGGTATGCTGATTCCAATTCACTCTTTATTAGTACCAATTTATGTGGTGTTTAATAAAGCAGGAATTTCTAATAAATGGTTTACTTTGCTATTGCCATATGTTTCATTTGGTTTGCCGCTTGCCATTTTTCTGGTTGAAGGTTATGTAAAAGGAATTCCGATTGCGTTGGAGGAAGCCGCTGCAATAGATGGAAGCAGTTTCTCAAGAACATTATGGACGATTATTCTTCCAATCTGTAAGCCGATACTTGTAACGGTAGCTATCATTCAGGTATTTGGAAATTGGAATGAATTCTCTTTCGCATTGGTATTAATTAAGGATGTGGCTTTGCAGACGGTACCGCTTGCGTTAACACAGTTTAAGGGACAATTCGCATCGGATTATCCTAAACAGATGGCAGCAATGCTGATTACCATGTCTCCAATAGTAATTCTCTATTTTGCATTCAGTAAAGAGATTATAAAGGGAATGGTTGCCGGCGCTGTAAAAGGATAAGTAACAGTAATGGATGCTGTAATAGAAGTGCTATCAAACACTTTTATTACAGCATTTTTTATTATAGAATCACATATCTAATATTTTCATTAAATTTGCCATAGGGTAATTTACGTTCTGGATTCTGTGTGATAGAGTAAGAATAAGCAACGGAGGTGTTCGTATGGCAGGTATCTTATATGATGCAAGAAGAATAAAGGCATATGAAGGACTGATAGAATTAGGTAAGATGGCAGGAGAACCACAGGAATGGTGTGAAAAGCTGTGGGAAGAGATTCTTGTCTCTCCCGATCTGCTTGAGGAGCTGGTATTTTATCTGGAACACCATTATCTGACAGAAAGAGTCAAATGTTGTGAATATAGTCTGATAGATTTATTTGTCTGGCAGATGAACAAGTATAATATTATTGGAGATTCCGGAAAGAATACAGATGCATGCAATAAGGACAGGATGGTGCTGAAGGCATTTCACGATATGGTTGAGATGCGAAAAGACCCTGACGGCTATATTAAGAAGTTGACAGAAGGGCGTGGCATGGATAAGTAACCGGAACAGGATATGACAAAGAATGGAGATTAACACCGATATGAGACAGGAAGAGTTTTTAACATGTTTTCAGGAAGCACTTACTGGCAAGGTATCAGACAGAATCATACAGGAAAACGTAAATTATTATCAGAGCTACATTAATAATGAAATCCGAAATGGGAAAACAGAAGAAGAAGTATTACGTGCGCTGGGAGATCCACGATTATTAGCAAAGACAATAGAGGAAAGCAATAAGTTCGCAAATGGTGAAGAAAGCTATGAATACGATAATAGTGGTTGGGGCTATCAGGGGAACAGAAATGGACAAGGTACCAGGGAGCAGGACTATATGAACCAGCATAAGACAATACAGTTTCCCGGATGGATCGTGGGAATTGTTATAATTGCTGTTCTTGCTTTGGTTATTTTACTGGTGTTCTCGGTGTTATCTTTTTTAGCGCCGGTTATTGTAGGATTGGCAGTGGGGATTTTGATTTATAAGCTGTTTACAGGCGGTTGGCAGAGAAAATATTAGATAGAAGGCAATGCATACAGAAATAATGCATTGCCTTTTTACGTGATAGGAAATTGCTGTAACGTAGTGGTAGCTAATCAAGAATTTGCAAGGCAAATTCTTGTAGCGTTTGCTGCTGAGCAAACGATTTTTTATGTAAATGGAAAATTAAACATCAGGTAAAAATGTCTGAAATATGGGGTGAAAATAACTTATAGATCATACAAAAAGGTTAAAATAATAGACCGAATAAGTCAAAAAAAGAAAAAGAAAATAGAAAGAGAAAAGCGGCTACTTACGTAACCGCTTTTCGTTAAGGGGAGTATAAATAATTAATATATAAGGGTTGTAAAGAGGATTGAAGGAGTATCTCTTTACTGATATTAGTATATCAATTCTGACCTAAAAGGTCAACATTTTTCAGAAAACAAAAACTACCAAATTAAAATTGTCAGTTTTAGACAGGGTTTCCAAAGTAAACAAAATATGTAAATTTTTTGCACGGTATATTTTTGTGCAAATGTGCAAACAATATTCACGTAACATGCAAATGCGTTTGGAACATACCAAAAGCACAAAAAGTATGTTCGAATAAAGGGATAAGATCCCACATGACTTTGGAGGTATGAACATGTCTGGTACAAACAACAATTACGAAGACAAGCAGAACAACAGCACAAAGAATTATTCTCAGAATGCAACTGGTACTAACAATTCCCAGAATTCTCAGAATGCGTCTGGAACAAACAGCCAGAACTCTAAGAATTATTCCGGAAATAACAGTACTGAGAATGCAAACAGACAGAATAACTGCAAGAACAGCACAAGCAATGACAATAATAACAGATAAAAATGATAATCTGTAGACAGACGGATTATGCAGAAAGGGGTAGCAGATAATTGCTGCCCCCTTTTTGCTTGAAGCCTCTCGATTGAAATTTTTAAATTGACTTTGGAATAGGTATGAATATAATATAGAAATATGAGAAAATTTGAATTAATAGCTCCTTGCCATTTTGGTTTGGAAGCCGTATTGAAAAAAGAAATTATCGACCTGGGCTATGATGTGCTTCAGGTGGAGGATGGGCGTGTAACCTTCTGGGGTGATGAAGAGGCAGTGTGCCGTGCAAACATTGGTCTTAGAACAGCAGAAAGAATCCTGATTAAAATAGGAAGTTTTCATGCAGAAACCTTTGACGAATTATTTGAAAATACAAAGGCACTTTCCTGGGAGGATTATATACCGGCAGATGGAAGATTTTGGGTTGCTAAGGCAGCAAGTGTAAAGAGCAAGCTTTTTTCTCCATCAGACATCCAGTCCATCATGAAAAAGGCTATGGTAGAACGGTTGAAGCAGGTATATCATGTAAACTGGTTTTCGGAAGAGGGACAAAGCTTTCCAATTCGTGTATTCCTTATGAAGGATCAGGTAACGGTTGGATTGGATACAACGGGTGAGTCACTGCATAAGCGTGGTTATCGAAAAATGACTGCAAAGGCACCGATCGCAGAAAATCTGGCAGCTTCCTTAATCATGCTGACACCCTGGAATAAGGATAGGATTCTGGTTGATCCGTTCTGTGGAAGTGGAACGATTCCAATTGAAGCAGCTCTCATGGCAGCCAATATTGCACCGGGAATGAAGCGGGGATTTACCGCATTAAAGTGGGAGCATATTGTTGCAAAAGCTGTTTGGGATGACTGTTATGAAGAAGCCCGTTCTATGGTTGATACCTCAGTAAAGGTGCAGATTGAGGGCTACGATATTGACCCTGAGATGATAAAAATAGCAAAGCAAAATGCAAGACTTGCGGGCGTTGAACATATGATACATTTTGAGACAAGAGGTGTAGAGAGGCTGGAACATAAGGGTCAATATGGTTTCCTTATTACAAATCCACCATATGGAGAGAGACTGGAAGAAAAGGCGAACATTCCACCACTGTATCAAAAGATAGGAGAGCGCTTTAAGAAGCTTGATACATGGTCTTTATATCTGATTACTTCTTATGAAAATGCCCAAAAAGATATTGGAAGAAAAGCAGAACGTAATCGAAAAATATATAATGGAATGATGAAGACCTATTATTATCAGTTCCTTGGACCTAAGCCGCCAAAGAGAGAGCAAGATTAGTTGGAAAGAGACAGGGAAACGATGGATATAGTATACAAAAGAGACAGGCTTTATCGTGGTACACTTATAGCAACTGTACTTTTCACATTGATGGCATGTGGTTTGATGATATGGTTTAAAACAAAGGAAGCATATTTTGATTCACATGGAAGAATTGCAGTGGTAGCGGAGGCTGCGCTTGCCGGGCAGGATAATTTTTCAGCAAGTAATATATATAAGAAGAACTTTTCCGTACAGATTGTAGACGAGCCGGAGTCTAAGCTGAAAGTACCTCTTTTGACACAGGTATCGGGGGATAAAATTACAATCAGTGAGGAATTTACACAGAATAAGCTGGTTATAACATTGAAGGATGGAGCTTCTTATATGGAAGAAGGAGAGACTCTGATGAGCGATTCTTCCTGGATGGAAGCAGTAGGAGTCTATCAGCATGAGGGCGACATTGTTATAGAGGTATATTGTCAGAACCCATGTGCTTATGAATATACATGTGATAATAAAACAGTGACACTTTCTTTTTTACCAATCAGGGAGCAGTATGATAAGGTAGTAGTAGTGTATACACCATGGGAAAACAGGAGCAGTCTTCTTACAAACGAATGGAATCAGGCGATTCAGAAGCTTGAGGAATCATATCATATAAAAATATATTCTACCATTTCCGTGAAAGAGGAATATACGGATGAGGACATGATAAACTTTGCGAATCATGTGCATGCAGATATGGTAATAGGGATGGAGCTTGTGGAAGCTGAGACAAAGAATGCTGTAACTATTTGTAATGCTGCCTATTTTATCCCTGAATTTGGAAATGTTGAGCTTGCGGCCATTCAGGAGCAGGAATATGCTGAGAAAACACAATTAGAGGCAAGTGGCTTTCAGAAATGTGAAGACAAACAGAGCTGGTTGACAAAGAGCGCTGTGCCGGCTGCATTAACGCAGCTGCGTATTCCGTTGAGCCAGCAAAGTGCGGAACAAACTTATGCATTGAATCAGAAAATGATGGAAGCACTGGGCAGTATTGTAAAACAAGTAGCGGAGACATATTGGCTGCCGGTGGAGAAATAGAGAGAAGGACAAAAGTATGAAAATAGATAAGATTATATTTGCAACCGGAAATGAAGGTAAGATGAAGGAAGTAAGAATGATTCTTGCAGATTTACAGATTCCGGTACTGTCTATGAAAGAAGCGGGAATTGCTACCGATATTGATGAAAATGGAACTACCTTTGAGGAAAATGCAGTCATTAAGGCAAAGGCAGTAGCTGCATGTGCAGCAAAGAATGAAAATATCGTGGTTTTGTCAGATGATTCCGGACTTGAAATTGATTATCTGAATAAAGAACCTGGTATTTATTCAGCAAGATATATGGGAGAAGATACCTCCTACACAATAAAGAATGCGAACTTGATCGAAAGACTGCAAGGCGTTCCGGATGAAAAAAGAACAGCAAGATTTGTTTGTGCTATTGCAGCAGCCATGCCGGATGGAACAAGCCTTGTTACCAGAGGAACCATTGAAGGAAGGATTGGATATGAAGAAAGAGGGGAAAATGGATTCGGCTATGATCCTATTTTCTATCTTCCGGAGTACCAGTGCTATTCCGCAGAGCTTGATCCGGAGGAAAAGAATAAAATCAGTCACAGAGGAAAAGCACTTACCTTGATGAAGGAAGAACTGCGAAAAACTGTTCAGGAATAAAGCTGCATGGCAGAGTGGGGGAGACGCTATGAGGATTTTAGTGATCAGCGATACACATCGGAAAAATGATAATTATCTAAATGTCGTAAAAAAGGTTGGAAAACTTGATATGGTAATACATCTAGGTGATGTAGAGGGAAGTGAGTATACAATTGAAGAGGCAGCAGGCTGCCCGGTAGAGATGGTTGCGGGAAACAATGATTTTTTTTCTAATTTACCATCAGAAAAGACTTTACAAATAGGTAAGTATCGTGTTATGATAACACACGGTCATCGGTACTATATAGGAATGGGTAATGAAATGCTTAAGGAAGAAGCGACTGCTCATGGTGTGGATATTGTGATGTATGGACATACACATAAACCGGTGATTGATATTTCCGACAACATTGTTGCAATTAATCCCGGTAGTCTTTCCTATCCAAGACAGGAAAACAGGAAACCGTCGTATATCATCATGGAAATTGATGAAAAGGGAGAAGCAAGTTTTTCATTACATTATGTGTAACATAAAAGAAATAAAAAAAATGAAAAAAGTTGTTGACAAAGGAAAATAAATCATATATAATAATCCTTGTCGCTGCGAGAGATAAGACGACAGAAAATAATGAAGAGTAAATCTTCATTACATAACGGGGTGTGGCTCAGCTTGGCTAGAGCGCCTGCTTTGGGAGCAGGAGGTCGCAGGTTCGAATCCTGTCACCCCGATTCTTCTGAAAAGAAGATGCAAACATATAAAAATGCGGGTGTAGTTCAATGGTAGAACACTAGCCTTCCAAGCTAGATACGTGGGTTCGATTCCCATCACCCGCTTTGTAAATGCCAAAAAACATTTACATCATGTTATCTACATGGAATGTGTCCGTAGCTCAGTTGGATAGAGCACCGGCCTTCTAAGCCGGGTGTCGGGGGTTCGAATCCCTTCGGGCACATTTTGAGATTGGAGCACTGCCTTATCTCAACATGGTGGGTATAGCGCAGCTGGTTAGCGCGCCAGATTGTGGCTCTGGAGGCCCTGGGTTCGAATCCCAGTATCCACCTTTTTGGGCTATCGCCAAGCGGTAAGGCACAGGGTTTTGATCCCTGCAGTCGCTGGTTCGAATCCAGCTAGCCCAGCTAGATTTACAACGAATGCAGTTTAATATTATAATATGGGATACTAGCTCAGGTGGTAGAGCACTTGACTTTTAATCAAGTTGTCCCGGGTTCGAGTCCCGGGTGTCTCATTAGGAATGGCTTCGATTTTTATCGAAGCTTATTTTTTATTTTCAACTTTGTAAAACATTGAAAAAGGGGATTTTCTAATGATAAATTCATCAAAAAAACAATTCATTCATTGTGGTTTATTTATACTGCTCTCATCCGTTTTATTGTCAGGATGTACCGTCTCGGCAGGTAATGATAATATAACCACAGAGACTCAGGAATCGCTCACGGATTCAGAAGAATTAAAGAACACCGAAGAAGGAGCAACAGAAAGCGTACCGGAGTCAGAAGACAAAGCAACAGTATCATCGGTCAGCATAACGGAGACTACAGATAGTGCAGGCGATTTTGCTGATAAAGAAACTGAGTCTTCCAATACAGCAACTGAGATAGTAATAGGTGACAAAAAATTTGTTTCTACCGATTCCGAAATTGACTTAAGCAATATCGATTTATCGCAATTAGATACGCCTATAGAAGAGATATTACCGCAGTTTTCAAATCTGACCAAAGTGACAATGCTTAACTGTGGACTTGATAACGAAGGATATGCCGCCATCTGCGATGCCAATCCCGATATCAAATTTGTCTGGGAGATTATCATGTCGCATTGGACCGTTCGTACCGACCAGGTCGCTTTCGGAACTTTCAAAACCTGTGATCAGACTTTCTTTCTTCATGACGATGAAGCAAAATATTTGAAATACTGTACGGATCTGGTAGCGCTTGATTTAGGTCATAACTATGTCACAGACTTGTCATTTCTACAGTATATGCCGGATTTAAAAGTACTCATCCTGGTAGACAACGTACATCATTGGGAAGACGAAAAAATCCGTCACATTACTGATTTATCGTACGTAAGCTGTTGTCCAAAACTGGAATATCTCGAATTTTTCTGCAATTCCGTATCGGACATCAGTTTTCTTGCCTCATTGCCAAATCTGACTGACCTCAATATCAGCTACAATCCAATTCCTACGGAAATGGCACAGTATTTGTATGGTATGCCAAAACTGCAAAGACTCTGGATGGAACATACACGAATTTCCTATGATGAATTCACAAAATTACAGGCAAGTTACCCGAATGTAGAAATGTATTATTACGGCGAAGGCTCCATAGACCACGGCTGGCGTACAGGTTCTCACTACCAGGCCATGCGCAATATGCTCAAAAATAATGTCATTGATCCGGTGTACGCCGACTAATATTTTACAGAATAAATAAAATTCTGAAAATGTATTTGCAATATTTGGTAATATGTTATAATAGATATTGACTCTTTATCTTTCGGTATGATGTGAGGTGAATAAAATGAGTTTCCGGACTTCAGAATATTTTGATAAGATTTTTGAAGCTTTTTCTGCAACAGCGAAGGGCAGTTATATTTATTTATGTGATATGTGGACAGATATGTCCAGATGGTCTAAGAGTGCAGTTGACTATTTTGGATTGCCTGGAGAATATATGGAGGATGCCGGAACGATTTGGGCACAGCATATTCATCCTGAAGACCGCCGGCGTTATCAGGAAGATATAGATGCCGTTTTTTCCGGAAGAAAGAAGAATCATGAGCTGGAATATCGCGCAATGGATAAGAATGGTAACTATGTGGTATGTACCTGTAGTGGTGTCGTAATAGAGGATGAAGCAGGAAATCCGGAATTTTTCGCAGGAACTATTACGAATCGCGGAACGATTGAGAATATTGATCCGACTACTAATTTATATAACTTGTATGAATTCTTGAATGCATTACGGCTGCTTCGTGAGCGGGGGAAGAAATACCGTGTCCTTTTAGTGGGCTTTAAGCATTTTTCTGATGTAAATGATTTATATGGCTATTCCTTTGGCAATGAGGCAATGAAGCTTTTTGTATCTATTATGCAGAATGATTTGATGGACAAAGGTAAGATTTTCCGTATGGATGGGACAAGATTTGCAGTTCTGACTACTGAGCTTCGTGTAGATGATTTGAAGAATTATTATCTCAGATTGCAGGAAAAAGCAAAAAATCATCTGACTGTACAGGAAAACAATGTGTCACTGGCGTTATGCGGCGGTCTTGTTGTTGTAGAAGACTGTCAGATTAGCGAACATGCCATTCATGCAGCGGCTCGATATGCACTGAATGTTTCTAAGAATGAACGCCATGGAGAACTATGGATCGTAGAGAATGATGATGTAGATAAGAATAAAAAGACAGTGGAACTGATCAACGTGTTGAGAAGCAGTATTATTGAAGAATGCAGTGGATTTTATCTGTGTTATCAGCCTGTTGTTTCTCCACAGACAGGGAAAATGACAGGGGCAGAAGCGCTGCTGCGTTGGAATAGAGAACCATATGGAGAAATTTCTCCTGGTCAGTTCATTCCGTGGCTTGAAAAGGATTCTGCATTTTTTGATCTGGGTAACTATGTTTTGCGGCAGGCAATGCTGGATGGCAAGGAATTCTTAAAGGATCATCCTGATATGATCATAAATGTAAATCTGTCTTATGCGCAATTGGAGCGAAGCGAATTTAGAAATACATTAGTCGGCTTTTTGCTTAGTACAGGTTTTCCACCGGAGCACCTGTGCCTTGAACTCACAGAACGTTGCAGACTTTTGGATATGAACTTTTTGAGAAATGAGATTATTTTCTTAAAATCATATGGCATTAAGATAGCATTGGATGATTTTGGAACAGGCTTTTCTTCTCTGAATTTATTGCGGGAGCTTCCGATTGACTATATCAAGATAGATAGAGGCTTTGTTTCAGAAATTGAAAATAATAAGGCAGACCAGTCAATAGTCAAAGCCGTTATGACATGTGCCAGGGAGCTTGACATTGGAGTCTGCGTTGAAGGCATAGAAAACGAGAGGTTAAGAGACTATCTGCAGAACTATCCGGCACAGGGATATCAGGGATACTATTATTCAAGGCCTGTTACAAAGGAAGAATTTAAGCGACTGGAGCTATATAAATAGAATAATACAAAGTATGGAAAAAAGTGCAACAAAACAGTTGCACTTTTTTGTGCGTTATGCTATTATGTATCACAGTGGCGCACAAATGTCTTTAATACAAAAACAAATAGCAAAAAGTGTTTTTGCAGAAAAGATAAATGTTTTTGGAGGGCGAATATGGAAGGTACAACCGTATATTTTGTTGTGAAACAAAGAGCATTACCGGAGGTATTACTTAAGGTTGTAGAAGCTAACCGACTCATTGAGACTCAAAAAGCAGCTTCTGTACAGGAAGCAGTTGAGATGGTGGGTATAAGCAGAAGCTCTTACTATAAATACAAAGATGATATTTTTCCATTTCATGATTCTGCACAGGGAACAACACTTACTCTTTCCTGTCAGATGAACGATGAACCGGGATTGTTATCGGATGTGCTTAAGGTAGTGGCTGATTTTAGAGCCAATATCCTGACGATTCATCAGACAATTCCGATTAATGGGATTGCTTCTTTATCTTTAAGTATTCAGATTCTTGATACGACAGGAGACGTTTCAGAGATGATACTTGAGATGGAGAAGAAAAAAGGCGTACATAATGTAAAAGTACTTGCGAGGGAATAAGGAGAGATGAAGATGATTAAAGTTGCAATTTTTGGATATGGCACAGTAGGAAGTGGTGTGTTTGAGGTAATCAATAAGAACCATGAAACAATTCAGAAGAAGCTTGGAAATGAGCTTGAAGTAAAATATGTCCTTGATCTTCGTGATTTTGAAAATGATCCGGTTGAGAAGGTATTAGTACATGATGTGGATGTAATCTTAAATGATCCGGAGGTTTCCATTATTTGTGAGACAATGGGCGGCGAGAGACCGGCATATGATTTTACCAAGCGTGCTCTGGAAAATGGTAAGAGTGTATGTACTTCCAATAAGGAGCTTGTTGAGAAGCATGGTGCAGAGTTGATTAAGATTGCAGAGGCTAATCAATGCAGCTATCTCTTTGAAGCAAGTGTTGGTGGTGGTATTCCTATTATCAGACCACTGTGTACCTCTTTGGCACAGGAAGAAATTGAGTCAATTACAGGTATCTTAAATGGTACAACGAATTATATTCTTACAAAGATGGAAATGGAAGGGGCAGACTTCGATACCGTATTGAAGCGTGCTCAGGAAAAGGGCTATGCAGAGCGTAATCCGGAGGCTGATATCTGTGGTTATGATGCTGGAAGAAAGATTGCAATTCTTACTTCCCTTGCATATGGTAAGAATGTAGATTTTGCAGATATTTATACAGAAGGTATTACAGCAATTTCGAAGGCCGATTTTGAATATGTAAAGCAGCTTGGAGCAACAATTAAGTTATTTGCCAAGAGCGTTCATAAGGATGGTAAATACTATGCAATGGTAGCCCCATTTGTTGTTTCCTCTGAGAATCCGTTATATGCAGTAAAGAATGTATTCAATGCAATTCTTGTACATGGAAATATGGTAGCAGATACTATGTATTATGGAAAGGGAGCAGGAAAGCTTGCAACGGCAAGTGCTGTTGTAGCAGATGTTGTTGATTGTGCAAAGCATCTTGGAAAGCATATCCGTATTGTATGGGAGGAAGAGAAGCTTGAGCTTTCCCAAATTGACAGTGCATCCAGAAGATTTTTTGTTCGTGTGGCTTCTACTGATAAGGCTGAGATTGAAAATAACTTCGGCAAGGTAGAATTCCTGGAATCTGTATCTGCTGATGAGTGCGGTTTTATCACAGAAGAGATGACAGAGAGTGAGTATAAGGAAAAAGCTGCAAAAGCAGGAAATGTAATTAATATGATCCGTATGGACTAATGAAAAGGGCTTCTTAGGAGCTGAGGAGGAAAAATTATGAAGTATGTAGTTGTTCTTGGAGATGGAATGGCAGACGAACCAATTGAGCAGTTGGGTGGCAAAACTCCGCTGGAGTATGCTGATACACCAAACCTTGACCGTTTGAGCAAGCTTTCTGAAATAGGACTTGTTCATACGATACCGGACGGAATGAAGCCGGGGTCTGACACTGCTAATCTTTCCGTATTAGGTTATGATCCGAAGAAATATTATTCAGGACGTTCTCCATTGGAGGCATTGAGCATCGGTGTTCCCATGAAGGATACAGATGTAGCACTCAGATGTAATATTGTTACCATTTCTGATGATGATGTTCCGTTTGAAGAGAAGACAATCATTGATCACAGCTCCGGTGAAATCAGTACAGAGGATTGCGCAGTACTTGTGGAGGCAGTAAGAAAAGAGCTTGAGAATGAAACTTATCATTTTTATGTAGGAACAAGCTATCGCCATTGTCTGATCTGGGATAAGGGGGAAGTGATTGATTTAGTACAGCCTCATGATGTACTTGGTCAGGTCATTGGGCCAAATCTTCCACAGGATGAAACACTTCGTTATATGATGAAGAGAAGCTATGAGATTTTAAAGGATCATCCTTTAAATATAGAGCGTAAGAAGCAGGGACTGAATCCGGCAAACTGTTGCTGGTTCTGGGGCGCAGGAACAAAGCCGATGCTTTCCTCTTTTGAAGAGAAGACAGGAAAGAAGGGCAAAATGATTTCAGCGGTAGACTTACTTAAGGGTATCGCTGTTGGCGCTTATATGAGCGTTGCTGATGTAGAAGGTGCTAATGGCGGCTTACATACAAACTATGAAGGCAAGATGCAGGCAGCAGTAGATGCTCTGACTAAGGAAGCTTATGATTTCGTTTATGTACATGTAGAAGCTCCTGACGAGATGGGACATCAGGGAAGTGTTGAGAAGAAAGTTAAGGCAATTGAGTATCTTGATCAGAGAGTCATTGGACCATTAGAGAGCAAGCTTAAGGAACAGAATGTAGACTTCAGGATGCTGGTTCTGCCGGATCATCCAACACCGATCCGCGTAAGAACCCATACAAATAAGGAAGTTCCATACATGCTCTATGACAGTACAGATGAGCAGAATAAGACTTGGAATTATAATGAACAGGAAGGTGCTGCAAGCGGAAATTATGTGGCAGAAGGCCATAAGCTGATTGATAAGCTTTTTGAAGTTTAAAAGGTTTTTGGCGCACATTCTTATATAAGGCATAATCTATATAGAAAGAAAGGTAATGGAATACATGAAAAAGGTAGTAAAATTTGGTGGAAGTTCCTTAGCAAGTGCAGAGCAGTTTATGAAGGTTGGAGATATTATCCATGCTGATGCAGACAGAAAGTTTGTTGTTCCATCTGCACCGGGTAAGCGTTTCAGTAATGATACAAAGGTAACGGATATGCTGTATGGGTGTTATGATCTGGCAGAGAAAGATCATGATTTTACGGCAGCAATTGCCAAGATTGAGGAAAGATATCAGGAAATCATTGATGGATTGGGATTAGACCTTGATTTAACACCGGAATTTGACAAGATTATTGATAATTTCAAGAAAAAGGCAGGAAGCCATTATGCGGCAAGTCGTGGAGAGTACTTAAACGGCATTATCATGGCAAATTATTTAGGCTATGAATTTGTTGATCCGGCAGAGGCAATCCGTTTTAACGAAGCTGGTGTCTTTGATGCAGAACTGACCAATAAGCTTTTGGCAAAGAGACTTGAGAATGTAGAAAGAGCTGTTATTCCGGGATTCTATGGAGCAATGGGTGACGGAACGGTTCAGACCTTCTCAAGAGGCGGTTCCGATATTACAGGTTCTATCGTAGCAAAGGCTGTTCAGGCTGACGTTTATGAGAACTGGACAGATGTATCAGGCTTCCTTGTTGCAGATCCACGTATTATCGATCATCCCGAAGGAATTGATATGATCACTTACAGCGAGCTTCGTGAGCTTTCTTACATGGGTGCTACTGTACTTCATGAAGATGCGATCTTCCCTGTCAGAAAGGAAGGAATTCCAATCAACATCAAGAATACAAATGCACCGGAGGATGCAGGTACATGGATTGTAGGTCATACCTGCCAGAAATCAAAATACACGATTACCGGTATTGCTGGTAAGAAGGGCTTTGCTTCCATTAACATCGAAAAAGACCAGATGAACTCTGAGGTAGGTTTTGGCCGTAAGGTTCTTCAGGTATTTGAAGAGTATGGCATTTCCTTCGAGCATATGCCATCCGGTATTGATACCTTAAGTGTTATGGTTCATCAGTCAGAATTTGAAGAGAAGGAGCAGAATGTACTTTCCGGTATCAACAAAGCAGTTAACCCTGATCACATTGATATTCAGTCAGACCTTGCTTTGATTGCAGTAGTAGGTCGTGGTATGAAGGCAACAAGAGGTACTGCCGGAAGAATCTTTGCTGCACTTGCACATGCGAATGTTAACGTTCGTATGATTGACCAGGGTTCCAGTGAGTTAAATATTATTATCGGTGTTTCCAATGAAGATTTTGAGACTGCCATTCAGGCAATCTATGCAATATTTGTTGAGACACGAATCTAATGAAGGTCAAGCCTGTATTCCCAAAAGAACACAGGCTTGTTTTTTGCCTTACAGTATGATAAGATATGCAATTGTGTGTATATTAGTGTATGAACAGGATTAGATTGATGTACTCTCAGAAATCCATATGCAGAAGATTCCAAGAGTACATATTGAGAACAGGAGGAAAACGTGAATCAGGAACAAAATATACAGGAAAACAAAATGGGCGTAATGCCCGTCAATAAATTACTGCTTAATATGTCGCTTCCTATGATGCTTTCCATGTTGGTGCAGGCGTTATACAATATCGTAGATAGTATTTTCGTATCAAGAGTGAGTGAGAATGCGCTGACAGCAGTATCACTTGCGTTCCCGATACAGACACTTATGATTGCCCTTGGAACAGGAACGGGTGTTGGTATCAATGCACTGTTAGCAAAGCAGCTTGGGGAGAAAAACTATAAACAGGTCAATAAGACAGCAATGAATGGCAGCTTTCTTGCAGTTCTATGCTATCTTGTTTTTCTTATCATAGGAATTGTGGCAGTAAGACCTTTTTATGCCAGTCAGGTGAAGGCAGAGGATGCGGAGATTCTCGTTATGGGAGTAGAGTATCTTTCTATTGTGTGCATAGGCTCTTTTGGATTATATGCACAGCTAATCGGAGAAAAGCTTCTCCAGGCGACAGGGCTTACTGTGTACAGTATGATTTCACAGGTGTTTGGCGCTGTCACTAATATCATTCTTGACCCGATTCTTATCTTTGGATTATGTGGTATGCCTAAAATGGGTGTTGCAGGTGCGGCACTTGCAACAGTAATCGGTCAGATTATAGGTGGTGCGTTTTCCATTTACTTCAATATCAGAAAGAATCATGAGATTACTTTTTCTATAAAGGGATTTCGTCCGGATGGTGGTACAATCGGAAGAATTTATAAGGTAGGTCTTCCATCGATTATCATGCAGTCTATCGGTTCTATTATGACATATGGAATGAATCTGATACTGATTGGATTCTCTTCCACTGCAGCGGCTGTGTTCGGAGTCTATTTCAAGCTCCAGAGCTTCTTTTTTATGCCGGTATTCGGATTGAATAATGGTATGGTTCCTATTGTAGCATTCAATTATGGGGCTGGTAAGAGAAAACGTCTTGTAAAGACAATCAAGCTAAGCATGGGATATGCATTCCTTTTGCTGTTTTTAGGCTTCCTTGTATTTGAGTGTGCTCCTGCAACACTGCTTGGACTGTTTGATGCCTCTGAGGATATGATAGCGATTGGTGTACCGGCATTACGAACAATTGGAATCCACTTCCTGGTTGCATGGTATTGCATTATTGCAGGTTCAGTATTCCAGGCATTGGGAAATGGTGTATATAGTCTGGTAGTATCTGTTGCAAGGCAGCTTGTAGTGCTTCTTCCGGCAGCATATATCTTAGCAAAGCTTGGCGGCCTGCACGCAGTATGGTGGTCTTTCCCGATTGCAGAGATTATGTCATTTATGGTATCTACATTCTTCCTGATTGCGATATACAGGAAGGTTATCAGCAAGATACCGGATGAAGGAAAGTGAAAAAAGGATTGACATTTATTATTGTATTTGATATGATAATTGAGCACGTTGCGTGAGAACGAAACGTGGGTAAGCGGATATGGCGGAATTGGCAGACGCACCAGATTTAGGTTCTGGCGGGCGACCGTGCAGGTTCAACTCCTGTTATCCGCAGGAATGAAAAAGAGTGGGAGACCTTGAAATTTGCAGGGTTTCCCATCTTTTTTTATGTTCTCGATACTGCTAAAATAGAAGCGGAAAAGTCTGTATTACATCGGAAATAGCCCGTATTAAATTTTTCGATGCTCAAAAACCCCATTTTTTCAATTATCAGCATCGGAATTTATATAAATGCATTATTTCGGTGTTGATTTTTCTAAAAAATGAAGAAAATGACACCGATATCCACTTATAATAGTTTTTTCGATGCAATACCTCTTTAATAAGAATAAAAATAACATCGATATAGATATGCGTGATGAATTTCGATGCCAACAATCCTTTCGGGGAGGCAAAGGAGGTAGGTAAAATGTGTCAATTAGTTGAAGATTATGCAAAAGAAAAGATAAGAGAAGCTAAGATAGATATTATTGTTAGTTTGTTAAAAAATGGTGCGTCAGTTGACTTGATTGCTACATCTATGCCTGACATACCTAGGACTATGATTGAAGAGTTAAACAAGCAGTTAAAGGCTACTATATAATTTAATTTGCAAAGAATTGACAAATAGGACAGCTTGCGCTGTCCTATTATTTATGATGAAAAAACTCTTCTCTTGCATAAATAAAAAATTGTGATATAATAAAAACAATAATAATTACTATTTTTAATGAGCAAAAATAAAAGGAGGAATACATAATGAGTCAGACAAATAAGAACCCATATGCAGGGACAAAAACAGAAAAGAATCTTTGGGAGGCATTTGCAGGAGAATCCCAGGCAAGAAATAAATACACATATTTTGCTTCTGTAGCAAAGAAAGCAGGCTATGAGCAGATTGCAGCATTATTCCTTAAGACAGCAGAGAATGAGAAGGAACATGCAAAGCTTTGGTTCAAGGCCTTAGGTGAGTTAGGGGACACTGCAGAGAATCTTCTTCATGCTGCAGAAGGAGAGAATGCAGAATGGACAGACATGTATGAGCGTATGGCAAAGGATGCAGAAGAAGAGGGCTTCCCTGAGCTTGCTAAGCAGTTTAGAGGTGTTGGTGCAATCGAGAAGCTTCATGAAGAGAGATACAGAGCACTTTTACATAATGTAGAGGCTATGCAGGTATTTGAGAAGAGTGGTGTTACTATGTGGGAGTGTCGCAACTGTGGTCATGTTGTAGTAGGAACAAAGGCACCTGAGGTCTGCCCTGTATGTAATCATCCACAGAGCTATTTCGAAGTAAGAAATGAGAATTACTAATAAAGTAAAACAATAGAAAGTCATTACGGGAACGGAGTGAACAGTAATGAAAGTCTTGTTGGAAAGTGCTTCTGGCAAGGCTTTTTTTCTTGCGTTTAGGATGTGGAAAATATATACTGTTTTATAGTGTGTGAATAGATTCAATTAAAGGAGAGAGTATTGATGAGTAATGTATTAGAGAATTTACAGATATATTTGAAGAAGATGAATCAATATAACCATGTAATAGAACTTCTGATGTGGGATATGGAGACCAATACGCCAAAGCTTGGGTTTGAGGGACATGCAGATGCATTGACTTATTTCTCAACAGAACAGTTTAAAATGTCCACTTCCGAAGAACTAAGTGCTATGCTTGACGAATTGGAAATGCCGCAAGAATTTGAGACATTGGATGATATGTGGAAATTCATCGTAACACGTATGAAGCGGGATTTGGATAAGAGTAAGCGTATTCCGGCTGATTTCTATGAGAGCTATGTAATGGCAAAGGCAGAGTCCGAAAATGCATGGAAGGAAGCTAAGAATGCAAGCGATTACAGTATTTTTGCCCCACATCTTGAGAAGATGATAGAAATGACAAGGAAAATGGCTGAATATACCGATCCGGGTAAGGAGATATATGATGTGCTTCTTGACCAATATGAAGAGGGGATGGACTCAGAGACCATGGACAAGCTTTTTGATGACTTGAAAAAGGAGCTTGTTCCGCTTGTAAAAAGAATTCTTTCCGCAAAGCAGCCGGATAGCTCTAAATTTAAGGGAAACTATGATATAGAGGCGCAGAAAAAGGTACAAAAGCTTTTGCTTGATTATATTGGTTTTGATTGGGATAAGGGAACGGTAGGAGAAACAGAGCATCCCTTTACCATGAATTTTTCTTCCAGGGATGCACGAATCACGAACCACTATTATGAAAAGGATGCACTCAGTGCTATGTTTTCTGCCATTCATGAGGGAGGTCATGCTATTTTTGAACAGCAGGTCAATCCTGATTACGATGGAACAGTGGCAGGAAGCTGTTGCTATATGGGAATTCATGAGAGCCAGTCACGCTTTTACGAGAATATTCTTGGAAGGAATAAGAACTTCTGGCTCCCAATCTATGAGAAGTTAGGAGCACTTTTACCACAGTTTCAGGCGATTTCACTAGAAGAGTTTTATCAGGAAATCAATCATGTGCGCAACAGCTTCATCCGTGTGGATGCTGACGAGGTGACTTACTGCCTTCACATTATTATCCGTTATGAGATAGAAAAGGCAATCTTTCGTGACCATGTGTCAGTCGATGAGCTTCCTGACCTTTGGAATGCAAAGATGCAGGAATACTTACAGATTACACCCAAAAATGATGCACAGGGTATTTTACAGGATACGCACTGGTCAGGTGGTTCCTTTGGTTATTTTCCATCTTATTTATTGGGAAGCATTTACGATGGCATGTTTCTTGATAAGATAGAAGAAGAGCTTGGAAGTATCGATGATATCCTGAAAGATGGAAGAATCAAAGAGATTACGAAATGGCTTGGGGAAAAGATTCACCAATACGGAAGTACCCGTACTCCAAAAGAAGTCATCAAGGCAGTATGTGGTAAGGAAGTAAGCGCAGAGCCTTTGATTCGCTATTTTACAGAGAAATATACAGAGATTTATCAATTATAATCACACTATAAGAAGGGAAAAGTGGGAGAGACAAATGAAAAAAGGAAAAGATAATTTTGTGCTGGTTCTATTTGCTATATTTGCGGTAATTGGAATCATTCTTTTAGCCGGAGCTGCATTCATGACAGTATCATCTGTAAAGTTTGGACAGACAGCGGAGCATGTAACAGGAGTGATTACTGATATTGATACTTACCGTGATTCTGATAATGACGTAAAGCATTCTGTATTGGTAAGCTATACCGTTCGCGGAAAGGAATATCGTGATGTCAGACTGAGTGAATATAGCAGTAGTATGTATGAAGGCGCTGAAATAGAATTACTTTACGATCCGGATGAACCGGGAAGGGTCAGAACAAGTTCTATGGTCTACTTCCCATCCATCATTTTAGGAATCTTGGGTGCGGTTTTTTCTCTAATTGGCATTATTCCATGTGCTGTCATGCTTAGCAGAAGAAAACAGAATCAAAAGCTGCTTGCAGCAGGACATGTTCTTCATGCACAGGTGGAAAGCATTGATCTTAACAGGAACATTTCCGTGAATGGAACACATCCTTATATTGTGTACTGTACCTATAAGGATGCCTATTCCGGCACGATTTACCGTTTTAAGAGTGGCAGTATATGGACAAATCCGGAAAGTGTTTTGCCTAAGGGTGCTATGATTGATGTTTATGTAGATGAAAAAGATTATAGCAAGTACTATGTAGCAGTCAATGAGGTTCTGCAGGGTAAGATAGTAGATTTTACATAAGAGAAAGACAGGAGAGAGAGTTGAGCGATAATCCGATATTATATAGAATACTTAGACCGCTTTTAGGAGTGGTATTTCAGGCGTTTTATCATCCTGCGATAGTGAATAAAGAATATATTCCTCAAAATGGAAGGGCTGTCATAGCGGGAAATCATAAGCATGCATTAGACCCTATCCTTGTAGATGTTTCGACCTCAAGGGTGGTTCATACACTTGCCAAAAAGGAACTGCATGATGGCTGCTTTGGTGGATTCTTCAGGGCAATTGGAACCATACCGGTAGACCTTCATGCAGATCATAACAGGGAAGCTTTACATAGTGCAGTAGATTTCCTGAATCAGGACTGTCTTATTAATGTTTCACCGGAAGCAAAAAGAAATTATACAAAGGAAATTCTTCTGCCATTTAAATATGGTGCAGTTGTTATGGCAAAAAGAACAAACAGCATGATAGTTCCTTATGCAATAACAGGTGAGTATAAGTTTTGGAGCAGGGACTTAAAAATTACTTTCGGGAAACCGTTGGATATTACAGATTTGTCCATAGAGGATGCAAATGAGACATTATACCAGACCGTCAAAGGTCTGATTTTAGCAGCAAGAGAGGAATATACAACTGATGAACCAGAACATAGAGACTCCATGGTATAAGTATTATGACGGCATAAGGGCGCATTTGGACTACCCGGATATTTCCATTTACAGGATGTTAAAGGAATCTGCGGATAAACATCCAAATCATATCAGCTATGAGTATTATGGAACAAAAAGGACATATGGGCAATTCCTGAAGGAGATAGAGCAGTGCGCAAAGGCGTTTAAGGCATTAGGGATAGAAGAAAAGGAAAAAGTCAGTATCTGTATGCCAAATACACCGGAGGCAGTGATAGCTTTTTATGCCATTAACCGCATTGGCGCAGTAGCAAATATGATTCATCCGCTTTCTGCAGAAAATGAAATAAAACATTATCTGAATATATCCCAAAGCAGATATATCATTTCCATTGATATTACCCTTCCAAAGCTTGAGAATATATTCAAAGAAACTCCGTTAAAACAGATTATTGTGGTATCGCCGGGTGATTCCATGCCTTTCTTTATGAAGGCAGCTTACCGGATGACAAAGGGAAGAAAGAACACAAGGACGTCCGGTAAGGAGTTCATTAGCTGGAAGGAATTTGTGAAACAGGGAGAACAAGCCCAACTCGTGACAGAGGATAAAGGGAAAGGACAGGATGTTGCTGCCATTTTATACAGTGGAGGTACGACCGGATACCCAAAGGGAATCGAGCTTACGAATCTGAACTTTAATGCACTTGCCATGCAGGGCGTCGAAGCATGTGCCTGTCTGCAGGAGAAGGATAAGGTATTGGCCATTATGCCCGTTTTTCATGGATTCGGATTAGGAATCTGCATCCATACGGTACAGTATTTTGGCGGCACAAGCATTCTGCTTCCGCAGTTTAGTGCCAAGACCTTTCACAAATTACTCAAAAAGTATAAGCCTAATATCATAGCAGGAGTACCTACTTTGTATGAGGCTTTGTTAAAGAATGAGCATTTAGAAGGGTATGATTTATCATTTCTAAAGTGTGTGATTTCAGGTGGTGATTCTCTTAGCGTTGAACTAAAGAAGAAAATAGACAGCTTTTTAAAGGAGCATGGTGCAGGGATTCAGGTAAGAGAGGGATATGGTCTTACGGAATGTGTAACAGGAAGCTGCCTGACACCGATAAATTATTATCGTGAAGGAAGTATTGGAATTCCTTATCCTGATACTTATTATAAGATAGTAAAGCCAAATACACAGGTAAGTCTTCCATATGGAGAAGAAGGCGAGATTGTCTTAAGCGGATCAACGGTCATGAAGGGCTATCTGAATGATGAGAAGGAGACAGAGATGACCTTGAGAAAGCATGAGGATGGTCGTGTCTGGCTGCATACAGGTGATTTGGGATATATGGATGAGGATGGCTTTGTTTACTTTAAGCAAAGGCTGAAAAGACTGATTATGAGCTCCGGTTATTGCCTGTATCCGCAATACATAGAAAATGTAATTGATTCATATCCGGATGTCTTAATGTCCTGTGTAATTGGAATTGAGCATCCATATAAGATGCAGGTCGCAAAAGCATTTATCGTGTTGAAAAAGGGTAAGAAACCAACAGAAGAAATGTTGTCTTCCATAAAGGCGCATTGTGAGAAGAATCTTGCAAAATATTCCCTGCCATATGAATATGAATTCCGGGAAGAACTGCCGAAAACACTTGTTGGAAAGATAGCTTATAATGAATTGATAAAAGAGGAAAAAGCAAAACATGAAAGACAATAAGTTGACATTTTTATTGATTCATCCTGAGATTTCCAGAACGAAGTACAACTTTGTCGGTATAATAGAGAATGAATGCTTAGAGCTGGAATATATTTCGAGTATGCTCAAAGCCAGGGGACATCAGGTACACCTGTATGATGGTCAGATTGAGCAGACAGGAGTTCCGGCCGCCATTCGTGCAGTGAATCCTGATGTCGTATATGTTTGCGGAAGGACAAGACAGGAAAACTTCATGCTGGAATACTGCGCAGATGCGAAGAATTATCGAAAGGATATCTTGACAATCATAGGAGGTCTCCATGCGCAGCTATGCTATGAAAGAATGTATCAGGATTACGTTGACTATATCCTGACTACATTTGATATTTTCAAGATTCTTGATTTGATTAACGTTTCTGCTTCTCATGATGAGAAAGCGCTTGAGAGGATAGATGGAATCTGTTATCAGAGGGATGGTAAATGGATCAGGAATCCTTCCTGTCCATTTGATATTAAGAGACTACCATTACCTGACAGGACATACTTCTATGAGCATCCCAATAACTACCGTTATCTGGAGCTGGAGCATGCAGCATGGGTAAGAACTGCCTACTGCTGTCCTTACAGCTGCAGCTTTTGCCATAGAAACAAGATGAATTGTGGAGAATATGTATGCAGGGATATTGAGGATGTTGTCTGTGAAATTGAGCAGATAAAATCAGATCATATTTATATTGTGGATGATGATTTCCTGTTCAATGAGCAGCGTCTGAACCGTTTTGTGGAACTGATTAAGGAAAAGAACATCAGGAAAAAATACATTTGCTACGGAAGGGCTGACTTTATTGCAAAGCATAAAGAACTGATGCAGGAGTTAAAGAACATTGGACTGTATTATGTGCTGGTAGGTCTGGAGACTATTCGGGAAGAATACCTGGCAGATTATCACAAGAAGTCAAACATGGATGATAATGTAAAAAGTGTTGAAATCTGTAATGCACTGGGAATTCATATCATGGGAATGTTCATTGTGGATCTTGATTTTACAGGGAAAGATTTCAGAAGCCTGTATCAATGGATTAAAAAGCATGAGGTAAGGCATACGGCGATTTCGATTTATACACCGGAGCTTGGACTTGATTCCTACGAGCGATATAAGGAACGTCTCATAACAGATAATCCGTCACATTATGATTATCTGCATCTTGTTGCAAAACCTGCAAAAATGGGTGTTAAGAGATACTATATTCATTATTATATTCTGCTCATTCGATTATTTCTTAAGGCAAAAAGAGAAGGCGTATATGATTTTATCGATTATGGGGATTATATCAGATCCTTTATCAGAAATATGTTTGTGGACAGGAAGAATGATGATAAGTAGAAAAGGTGATTTACATGGAAGAGAAGAAGAATGAAGTAAAGAAAATAATACCAAGCAGACTGGAAACAGGACTTCAGAAGTTTTTATACCGAACGATTGGAGTACATATCCCGCAAAGCGTTACACCAAATCAGGTAACTTTACTGGGGGCTCTGGGAGGTCTTGTTGGAATCATTTGTGCTTTTCTGGCAAGGATAAATTCCTTATTTTTGATTGGTACGATAATTGGACTGTGCTGTCATCTGATTTGCGATGATTTAGATGGTTATGTTGCAAGAAGCAGGAATATGACTTCTCTTGCAGGCGGTTATTTTGATTTACTGACAGATATTTTACACATTACTTATCTGATTATTGCGCTTGCGGTATCAGGGTTTGTAAGCTTTCCGATTGCAATATGTCTGGTGCCGGTTTATGCTTTACTCATGTTTACAGCAATGAATTATATTATGTATCTGAAGGAATTCCTGTTCCCAAGACTTGGTCCAATAGAAACACATATGGTCTTTGTCATCGTGTGTATTGGCAGCATGATATGTGGAAAGGAATCTGTTTTAGCAGTTTTGGGAATAGGACTAAAATTTGCAGATATCGTATTTTTGTTGGGCGGAATCCCAATGTACTATGAAATGATTCGATTACAGATACAGCTATACAGCAGACTGCGCAGGAAGGATTATGAGAACAAACAACAGTAAGGAACAGGAAGAATATCTATATATTGTGCTGGTCAGGGCATTAACAGGGCTTGGAAAGCTTGTAAGAGGGATAACACGATATGAGTATACGCATATTGCAATCTGTCTGGACGAAAGCCTTACGGATTTTATTACCTTTTCAAGACGAAAGCACTATGCTCCCTTTGATGCAGGATTTATGCACGAAACACGGGATTGTTATGCATTTGGGCAGCAAAGCAGGGTAAAGCTTAAGGTATTTAGAATACCGGTCGTGGCGGAAAATATGCAGAGAATAAGAGCCTACATTGATTCTGTTCAGGAGGATGAGGAATACTTATTTAATCTGTTTTCCATGGTGACGATGCCGGTTTTACATGGATTTCCTATCTACAAGACACATAATTGTATGTCCTTTACAGGGAAAATCCTGGAGCTTTCCAATTCTGTGACGATGGATAGTAAGTATTACCGCTACAGCATTAGGGATATCGATTTGTTACTTGCAGACTATTTTTATAAAGAAAAATGCGTGGCAAGGCAGGGAATAGAGACAGCCGGCTATATGGAGAAGGTTGGTACTGGGAAAAATATAGTGATGTTCTTTCAACTGAATGGAAAGCTGATGGCAAGACTTATCAAAAGAAATAATATAGAGGACAAAATATGAAGGCAGTAATATTTAACTCAGGAATGGGAAGCCGAATGAGCGGGCATACAAGGTATAAACCTAAATGTATGTGTGAGCTTTATAATGGAGAGACCATTTTGGAAAGACAGCTTAGAATCTTAAGCGAATGCGGAATAAAGGAGTATGTTATTACGACAGGCCCTTTTAAGGAACAGCTCTATAAAGTGGCAGAGCAGTTTGAAGAACTGCATATTGAATTTGTTCATAATCCTGATTATAAGAAAACGAATTATATTGTTTCCATGAATCTTGCCGGAAACCTGTTGGATGATGATGTGCTTCTGTTACATGGAGACCTTGTTTTTAGTAAGACGTTAGTTCAGAAACTTCTCAAGTATGGGAAGGATTCTGTTTGTCTGTATGATGAAACCAGAAGCCTTCCGCAGAAGGATTTTAAAGGAAGATTTCAGAACGGCATTTTAAAGGAAGTATCCGTGGATATTTTTGACTCAGACTGCTATGCATTTCAACCGCTATACAAATTAAGCAAAGATACCATAGCCATTTGGAGGGATAAAGTATCGGAGTATGTGAACAAAGGTGTCGTAAAGGTGTATGCAGAGAATGCATTGAATGAAATAACAGATCAAATCATGATATATGGAATGTCTTACCGGGATGAGTATGTTGATGAAATTGATAATGAAGAAGATTATAAGAGGGTTTCGCAGGAAATCAGGCTTTTTGATGAGAGAGATAGAGGAAAGGATGAGGATGCAACATGAGAGAAGAAAAGCAAATGTCGGATACCTTTCTAAATTGTAGTTTCCTGGCACTGTCAGGGGGCTTTCAGGATGCGTACACTTATTTTGTAAGAGATGGTGTATTTTCGAATGCTCAAACAGGAAATGTGATTTTGATGAGTCAGCACCTTATGGTGGGTGAATGGATGCAGGGATTACGCTATCTGTTTCCACTAATAGCTTTTGTACTTGGTGTTTTCTGTGCGGAGCGGATTCAGAACCGCTTTCAGTTTGCTCAAAAGCTTCATTGGAGACAGGGTATTCTGGTACTGGAAATGATTATATTATTCAGCGTCGGATTTATGCCGGAGGCATGGAACTTAATTGCGACGTCGTTAGTGTCTTTTGCCTGTGCCATGCAGGTTCAGGCGTTTCGCAAGGTGAATGGTTATGCATATGCAAGTACCATGTGCATAGGTAACCTAAGAAGCGGCACAGCGGCATTTTCCGTATATCTTCGGGAAAAGCGGAAAGAAAATCTGAAGCAGGCAATGTATTATTTTGGTATCATAGCTGTCTTTGCCATTGGTGCAGGAATAGGGGGAAATCTATCTCTTAGATTTGGAATGCGGACAGTCTGGTGCTGCGATATATTATTAATGATCAGTTTTCTTCTGATGGGGAAGAAGAAACATAGTATGAGGAGGAAGTAACATGGCAAAGCTATATTATTATTATGGGGCAATGAACAGCTCCAAGACAGCCAATGCGCTGATGACACATTTCAACTATGAAGAAGTTGGGCAGAAAGCATTGTTGTGTAAGACGGAGGCAGATACCAGAGATGGGGCAAGGAAGATTCGCTCCAGAATCGGACTTGAAATGGATTGTGTGCTACTTAAGGAATTGCAGCTGATGACAGAGGAACAGATTAGGGCTTATGACTGTATTATTGTGGATGAGGTTCAGTTTGCGACGAGGGAGCAGATTGATTTCCTGTCAGATATTGTTGACTTTTTCGATGTTCCTGTTGTGTGCTATGGACTTAGGGCTGACTTCCAGAATAATCTGTTTAGCGGTAGTGAGCGTTTGATTGCTATTGCGGATACCATCAGCGAGATTAAGACTGTGTGCTGGTGTGGCAAGAAGGCAACCTGCAACGCGCGATATAACGAAAAGGGAATTGTCAGGGATGGAGAGCAGGTCATGCTGGGGGCAAACGACAGTTATGTGGCTTTGTGCAGGAAACATTTTAAATTGGGTATGCTTGGTCCGAATATTCATGCGGAAGCAATTGACAGCAAAAGGAGCAAGTGATAAACTTATTCATTACTTTAGGATGTAAGCTCTGAATCTTTAGTATATGGATTTCTGAGAGTACATTAGAAAAATAAGGAGAGAACCATTATGGATATTGTATTACAGTTTTTGTTTCTGGTGATTGGATTTGTCATGTTAATGAAGGGGGCTGACTGGTTCGTTGATGGTGCCTCTAAGATTGCAGACAAGTTTGGGATTCCACACCTTGTTATTGGTCTTACGATTGTGGCATTTGGTACGAGTGCACCGGAGGCAGCAGTCAGTATCAGTGCTGCATTGAAGGGAAGCGTTGACCTTGCAATCAGTAATGTACTTGGAAGTAATATCATGAATGTGCTTTTGATTTTAGGACTTGCTTCTATTATCTATCCGCTTGCAGTTAAGCCGTCTTCGATTAAGATTGACATTCCGTTTGTTTTTGGTATTTCTCTTTTGATGCTGATTCTGGGGGCAATGGATGGTAATATTGGTAGAGTTGATGGTATTATCTTCTGGATTCTGCTTCTCATCTATATTGTCTATATGATTAAGATGGCAATGAAAGGTCAGGGAGAAGTGGAAGAGGTAGAAGAAGCCGGCGAGAATGATACCGTATTAAAGCTTCTGGCATTGATTATTATCGGTGGTGTATTAATCGTATGGGGTTCCAATGTAACCGTTGATGCAGCAACTGCCATTGCACAGAAGTTCGGCATGAGTGAGAGATTAATCGGTCTTACGATTGTAGCATTCGGTACCTCCCTGCCGGAGCTTGTTACTTCATGTGTGGCAGCATCCAAGAAGGAAACCGATATTGCAGTCGGTAATATCGTAGGTTCCAACCTGTTCAATATTTTATTCGTATTAGGTACAACTGCGGTGATCACACCGGTTGCATATGTAGACGCCTTCCTCTTTGATAATATCGTGGCAGTCCTTGTTATGGCAGTACTTTGGCTCTTCGTATTTAAGAATAAGAAGCTGAACCGTACTGGTGGTATTTTGATGGTTGTTATGTATGCGGCATATTTTGTGAAATTAATTTTGTAGTTCAAACTTTTCGTATCTATTCAGTACCTTCATAGATACGATGCAAAAATGCAACTTGAGTTAGTACCCTGATTGTGATGGCACTAGTACACCGATTTCTAAATAACTACACCATATAACTTGCCGGTTTTTCTAATTGCACTATTTCAAAAGCCTCGACGTAGCCCACTACGCCTGCGTTTTTGAAACAGCACACTTGAAAAAACATTCTGCGTTTTATGGTGCAGTTATTTAAGAAACGTTGTACTAGTTCTCAAAAAGGTAGTCATTGCATCGAAATACCTCGTAATTTTATATATCGATGTCGTTTATATTTCTTTAAAATAGGAAACTACATCGAAAAGTATATTATATGCAAATATCGATGCTATTTTCTTCATTTTTGAAAAAAAGTAGCATCGATATTTTGTAATTTGATATATTCCGATGATAGAAAGTGAAAAAATGGCATTTTTGAGCATCGAGAAAATAGAAATTGGTTATTTTCGATGTAAAGTGGCCAAAATTACAAAGTTCTTCGGTGATTAGTCGTGCAAATGGGTGTAGTCTTCACAGCTCATGACCTGAATGTGCATCGGTTCATGACAGTGCAGCAGTCTTTCTACGGTAGCTTCCGTATCCGGGTTCTGACCGGCACAGGCGTCCTTCAGGTAGATGACCTTACTTCCGGCATCCATGCAGTCGATAGCGGTAAAGAGAACACAGCATTCAGCAACGACACCTGCAAGGACCACGTGGTCAGCCTTTTTTGCAAGCTCCTGTATTTCAGGGATGGTGTAGGAAGAGTACTGATGCTTGGTATAAAGAGGATATTGCTCTAAGTATGGCTTGCATGCGGGAATCATTTCACTCATCCAGGGATTTTCGTTGATATCACGATATTCCCTGTTATAGTCTGCCCATGTTCCCTTAGGATTGTCCGTCGGAAGGAATCTTGTAAAAATGACATTTTCGAAATACGTATTCTTAGAATTCAACAGTGCTTCTATTTTCTCCCACGCACTTAGAATTCCCGGACAACTCCATGGCTGCCCTGGAAGATATACATTCTGCATATCAATGATTAGCAATAAATTATTTCCCATAAGATTATGATACCTCGTTCTATTTGTGATATAGATTCAGGAGCTCTTCTACGGTGAGATAGGTCTGTTCGAAGCCAAGTGTATGACAAAGTGCAGTAACATGGGGAAGCACAAGCCTGGCTTCGACAAGAACATCCGGCATGGCAAAGACTTCAGAAGGAGTTGCGTCTGCAAGAACCTTTCCCTTTGCCATGACAATGACTCTTTCGAAGCATTCCGCAACAAAATCCATGTCATGAAGAATGGCGATTACAAGCTTTCCGGCATCAGACAGACTTCTGATCATAGACTTGATGCGTTCCTTTCCCTCGTAGTCCTGCGCAATCGTAGGCTCATCGAAGATAATCACTTTCGTGTCCATGGCAATGACAGAAGCAATGGCTACCATTTTGCGCTGCGATAACTCAAGGTCATAAGGATTCGTATCAGCACAGTCAGGAAGACCTGCAAGTTCCAAAGCAGCTAAGGATTTTTGTTTTGCCTCTTCCTTGGACATTCCAATGTTGAGAGGACCGAACATGACTTCATCCAAGACCCTGCTCTTAAAGATCTGGTCATCCGGATTCTGAAAGATGTATCCAACCTCATCGGCGAGCATGGCAACCGTCATATCTGCAATATCTTTATCACCATAGTATATCTTACCCGAAACAGGCTTTAATAATCCCTTTAATAATTTTACAAGTGTTGTTTTTCCGGCACCGTTTTGACCAATGATTGCAGTACTTCTGGAATCGAAGGTAAGGTTGCATCCGGTAATCAGTGGTGTGTCAGCAAGATACGAGAAGGACATCTGCTTTATGGAATAAACAGGAGCCTCATCCACTGTTTGGACAGAAATGTTTTTCGAAACCTCTGTTGGCGATACGAGGCGGTCTTTTAAGGATACCAGCTCATCTAAGGTTGCCGGATAGTTGCCATCTGATAACTTCAAATCAAGTGCTTTGCTGATTCTGGTAAAGCTTGGAGCCTGCACACCAAAGAACATCAGGTCATCTCTTGAAAAAACACTTTGAGGTGTATCAAAGGCAACCAGAGAGCCTTTTGACAGGAGAAGCAGCTTATCACAATAAGAGGCAAGTGTTTCAAGCTTCTGTTCTACCATAAGAATAGTCTTTCCACTTTTTACGAGACGGTCGACAGCACGAAATACCTCTTCGGTACCTGCCGGATCAAGCTGAGAGGTTGGTTCATCAAGAATCATGATGTCAGGCTGCATGACAAGAATGCTTGCAATGGCAACACGCTGCATCTGTCCGCCGGACAGGTCAAAAGGATTCCGGTCGCGGAATTGGGATATTTCTAACAGGTTTAAGGCATCATCAATTCGTTTTACCATTTCTTCACGGCAAATACCTAGGTTCTGCAGGCCAAAGGCTATTTCATCATATACTGTGTCTTTGGCGCCTGAGAGCTGATTAAAAGGATTCTGGAAAACGAGACCTGCCGTTTTGCAAAGAGTAGAGACAGGGGTTTTTGAGGCATCCATGCCATTTATTAGAACACTGCCTCCGTAAGCTCCCTTGTAGAACTGGGGCACAAGTCCCATGAATGCTTGCGTGAGTGTGCTCTTTCCGGCTCCGTTTGCGCCAATGATGCCGATGAACTCCCCTCGTTCTATGGTAAAGGAGATGTCATTTAGAGCAAGCTCTTTCGTATGCGGGTAGCGATATTTTAAGTTCTTTACTTCGATTAAGGGAGCCATAGTGTTATCCTCCAAACGGTAGCAATGATGATCAGCAGAGCAAAGAATAGAATGAGAGTGATGTCTGCCTTTTTCTTTGGTCTGTCATATAAAAAGGTTTTCTTTTCCTTGGAATCAAAGCCTCTGACTTCAAGGGCAACAGCACGTTCCCTTGTGTTGATCAGAGAACTCATGATAACAGGTGAGATAAGCGGAATAAATGCCTTTGCACGAACAATAAGATTCCCTTCTGTATTCATTCCACGGCTTCTTTGTGCATCCATGATGGTATTCATCGTGCCTGTCATTTGCGGAATAATCTGAAAGACAGAATTGATAATATACCCAAAACGCTTGGAAAAACCGGATTTTTCCAATTCCTCTACCAGATCGGAAGGTTTTGTTGACAGAACGAAGGTCGCAAAGGATAAGAGCATATTTAAGATATTAAGTCCGATTCGTACAGCATAGAGAACACCCTCCTGATAAAATAGCAGCGGACCGATTCGGAAAAGAGGGTTTTCGTTCCTGGTATAAAACAGACCGTGAATCAGAAATATCGTAATTAATATCGTAAATGAGAATATAATCAGTGGTACTGCTTTTCTTAAAAGCTTAGCAGATATAAGCATAAGGATGCTTGCTGCAATAAAGGCACCAAATACCCATAATCTTCCACAAAGCAGTGGAACTGCGATGGCTGTCAGCACATAGAACAGCTTGGTATAAGGATGTAATCCGGTCAGATAGGTATGATTGTCTACATATAGGGTTATGCTTTTCATAGTGACCTCTCTTTTAGCTTGTAAATATAGTGATAAAAAGGGCATGGTTCATTCCATGCCCTAAATAAATTTGATTAATCAAGACGTTCAATTTCTGCATCTGCTTCGTAAAGAGATGTAAGCTTCTTTGGAAGGGCAAGGCAGATAAGATATACAATAATCAATGTGATGAGTTTATCCGGTACGTCTACAACTACTTCATCCAGGAAGGAGCCTAAGAATACAGGCATGTTATTTGCCTGTGTATAAGCAAATAAGGCATCACCCCATACATTTCCTGTAGTACCACCCCAGAAGATAACATTTAACGGAGTAGAAATCACAACAGCGACAAGTCCGGCAACACAGGCAGTCAGTAAGGATTTCAGGAAGGTCTTCATGAATCCGAGTCTTGCCATAATACCGGTAGCAACACCAATGCCAAGGCTTGTGAATAAATAGATGATAGTGATATTATCACCGATAATCAGACCATAGACAAGATTGTTGATTGCACCGCATAAGCCACCGATGATTGGACCGCCAAGAATCGCACCGATACAGGTTCCGATGGAATCAAGCCATAGAGGAAGCTTTAAGGTGGAAGCAAAGAGCTTTCCAAGGAAATTGATACCGATACATACCGGAATCAGTACAACAGTTGCAGCATTCCATTTTGTTGAAAATATTTTTTTCATAAGTATCTCTCCTTAACATGTTTTTTCTCTATTCTTACAAACGCATCAAGCGCTGTTAGAATTTCATTTTTCTCGCCAACGGCAGAAAGATTGACTCCCTGCGTATAGTGGTTGATCTGCTCCTGAAGCTCGTCGTCACTTGCAACAACTACATTCAGGATGGAGGCACAATGGACACCTCTTAAGCCGCCTACAACATAAAGAGCAGCTGTTTCCATATCAGAAGCAAGAACACCCTTGCTTTTCCAGAAGTCATAGATCTCTTTTTTATCATCAATGTAAAAACTGTCATGGCTTCTTGCAATGCCAATGTGATGTGGAAAAGCATGATTCAAAGCTGATTCCTGACATGCCTGTAATAAGGAAAAATCAGCAACAGCAGGATATACCGTGTCGATATATGTCTTTGATGTTCCATCATCCCGTATGGCAGCATTTACCAGAACGATGTCGCCAACGTGCATTTGCTTCTGCAAAGCCCCACAGCTTCCGATTCGTATCATATTCTCTACGCCTAGCTGGTGCAGTTCTTCGACAACAATGGCAGTGCTTGGTCCACCGATCCCGGTAGAAACAGCCATGATTTCCACACCCTGATAATAACCTTTGATGGAACGAAATTCCCTGTTATATGCAAGCTCCTGAACTTGTTCCATATGTGTTGCAATTCTGTCCAGTCTTGCCGGATCGCCGGGAAGAAGGGCATATTTGCAGGCATCCTGTTTATCCAACAGGATATGAGGCATTCTTTCCATGATTTCCCTCCAGTATATTTTGTTTAGAAAATTTTAATACAAAAATGATAGAATGAAAAGTACTTTACATAATTTTTCTGCTCATGTTGGAATTATGGTATTCGGGGTTCATGGTTACATCTTCATCAAACCAGTCAGGAGGAAGGAATGCATTTGCCATTTCTTCGCTTGGAAACTCAACCTCGGCCATGATAAGCGGTGCAAAGGGAGGGGCAAAAATATCAAGTTCAATGACAAGCTCTGGTGTGGAAAAAGAGATAAAATCATCCGTGAATTGTGGATTCTCAAGGGGAATCACGTACCGTCTCTTAGAAATGACATTACCGTCAGCTTTTTGCAACAGATGCTGATAAGAAGGCTTATCAAGAGGAAGGTTGTATTCCTCCCGAGCCATGAGTCCGCTTCCTTTATACGTCAGATAATAGGAATCATCCTGCTGTCTTATTCTTACGACAGGTGATGTATTCAGATAGGCCTGCTCAATGATATGGCAGGGATAAGTCTCAAGATTTTCAGGGAGTTTTTTTAAAGTAAATTTACGTTCGATTTCCATAGGAAGTTCCTCCTTTATTTTTTACTGATTATATCATTTCCTTCTATCGAAATGAAGTCTTGTGTGTTAGAATTATGATATGAAATAAAAAGAAAGGACAAGCATATGAAAAAAGTAGGTGTATTTTTTGGAACTGGATATGAAGAGATTGAAGCGTTAACCGTGGTAGACTTGTTGCGCAGAGCAGGTATTGAAGTACAGTGTATTTCGATTGACAACCGGAAACAGGTGATGGGCTCCCATAAGATAAATGTAGAGATGGATGCCGGTATCGGGGATGTTGATTTTGAGAGTCTGGATATGATCGTATGTCCGGGAGGAATGCCCGGAACGAGAAATCTGGAAGCCTGTGATGTATTGATAGAGCAGATCAGAAGCTTTTATGAAAAGGGCAAGCTGATTGGTGCTATCTGTGCAGCACCGTCCATATTTGGACATATGGGGCTGCTCAAAGGAAGAAAGGCATGCATCTTCCCGGGAATGGAGGAAGAGCTTGTAGGTGCCGAGGTTGTATATGATGATGTTGTGCAGTCGGAACATGTGATTACCAGTCGTGGTATGGGAACAGCAATCGCATTTGGACTGGAAATTATCTCCAATCTGATAGATAAGGAAACAGCACAAAACCTGGGGCGAAAAATTGTATATATAAAATAGTATTGAATTATGATAGCACTGCTTCACTGTATTTTGACAATATAGAGAAGTGGTGCTATAATTGTTTATAATAATGTATAATTGCGTGAATAGTCAGAAAATAACAACATTTGTAAAGAAGGTACAAACATGATTACCAATCAGGAATATGAACGCATTGCAGGATATATGAAGAAAAAAGCAGGTATTGATTTAAGCGAGAAAAAGGTTTTGATACAGGGACGTCTTGACAATTATATGCAGAAGAATGGTTACCGGTCCTATAACGAGTTTATGGATCTGGTAGAGAAGTTTCCTACAGGCGCTGAGGCAGAATTCTTAATGAATGCCCTTACGACGAACCATACCTATTTTTGGAGAGAGCATGAACAGTTTTTATATTTGAAGCAGGTGGTATTTCCAAGACTGAAAGCAAAGGAGGCTGCGTCTAAAGACTGGCGTATCTGGTGCGCGGCATCCTCATCAGGTGAGGAGCCTTATACATTGGCAATGCTTTGTATGGATTATTTAGGCTTGGAGCATCCGGAATGGGATACTACGATTCTGGCAACCGATATCGATACCAATGTTTTGGAAAAGGCAATACGGGGAGTCTATACAAAGGAAGCTGTGGAACAACTACCACATCAGTATGTCAGAAGATTTTTCAGACCATTAAATGACAGGGAGTATCAGGTACGTGATGAGCTAAAGAAACAGGTTCTGTTCCGTAAATTTAATCTTATGAATCCTCTTCCATTTAAGAAAAGGCTTCATGTTGTATTCCTGAGAAATGTCATGATTTATTTTGATGAACAAACTAAGGAACGGCTGTTAGAGAATATTTATGAGAAAATGGAACCGGGAGGATATCTTTTTATCGGTTCGACAGAATCCATTGGTCAGTGTCATGGAAAGTTTCGGTATGTACAACCTTCCATATATAGGAAGTAGCGGGAGGTGCGTATGAGAGAGTTAAAAGTATTATTAGTAACGGATTCCTATGATCTTGGAAATACATTAAAAAGGATTTTGGAGACAGACAGGGAGCTTATTCTTGTCGCAGAGGCAAATAATGCTTATATGGCAAGAGATAAGATCCTGGAATGCAAACCGGATATCATGCTGTTAAGTAATGAACTGCCAAGGATGTCAGGTGTTACCTTTTTGGAAAGACTTATGCCCCAGTATCCGATTCCAACGGTGATGTTAGGAGCACCTGAATTAGAGGAACGGGCATATGATGCAGGGGCAGGAGACTTTATAGCATTTGATGATGCGGGCTACGGTGATTATAAGGCACTTTATCGTGAGCATATTCCCGAGAGGCTTCATCAGGTTGTATTTCCCGGACTTGATAAAAACATGTTCTTAAAAGGAAATACAGATTGGGGAAAGACCATTATTGCCATGGGAGCTTCTACCGGAGGAACAGAAGCCATTCATCAGGTAGTAAGGGAACTAAAACAGGACATCCCCGGAATCGTCATGGTGCAGCATATGCCGGTCGGATTTACAGCGATGTATGCCGAGAGGCTTAACAACGAGTGCGAGGTTATTGTAAAAGAAGCAAAATCAGGTGATATCGTAAGAAATGGACAGGTTCTGCTGGCACCGGGAGACAAGCAGATGCGTCTGGTAAAGGTGAATGGAGTCTATCAGGTAGAGTGCAGACCGGGACCAAAGGTCAGTGGTCATTGCCCGTCAGTGGATGTGTTGTTCGAATCCGTTGCTAAGACAGCAGGAAGAGATGCGATAGGCGTGCTTATGACAGGTATGGGAAGAGATGGCGCAAAGGGACTTCTGGAGATGAAGAGAAAGGGTGCTGTCACAATTGGTCAGGATGAGAAAACATGTGTTGTATACGGAATGCCTAAGGAGGCCTATGAAATAGGTGCTGTGACTTATCAGGTGCCATTAGGGCAGATTGCTCAAAAGCTTTATTATATATTGGGAAGAAAATAGAAAGGCGGGAAGAGTATGAGAATATTGATCGCAGAGGATGATTTTGCCAGCAGAAAGTTTATTTTAAAATTTTTATCAGTATATGGGGAATGTGATGTGACGGTAGACGGAATGGAGGCTGTTGATGCATTCATGATGGCCTTGGAAGAAGACGAGCCATATGACTTGATCTGCCTTGATGTCATGATGCCGGTTATGGATGGATATCAGGCACTAAAGAGCATCAGAGAGATTGAAAAGCAACATAATATTCCGGAAGAAGAGCGGGCCAAAATCATTATGACAACAGCACTCAACGAGCAGAAGAACGTGAAAAAGGCATTTGAACTGGGATGTACGGTGTATTGTGCAAAACCAATTGATATGGAAAAACTCAAAAGCACATTGGAGATGTTGGAGCTTATTTAGGAAATTCATGGGGGATTCAAATTTATGGAAGAAAATACGGAAGAATTGATGATTGCAGACACAAGTGATGAAGAGGCTGAGGACATCCGTCAAGGGAAATATATGACCTTTCAGGTTGGGCAGGAAGTTTTTGGCATAGAACTAAAGTATGTAAATGAAATTATCCAGATGCAGCCTGTTACACCGATTCCCGAAGTGGAGCATTATATCAAAGGGCTGATAAATCTAAGAGGTAAGATTATTCCTGTCATAGATGTTGCCGACAGATTTGAAAAAGAGGCATTTGCATATACTGACAGGACTTGTGTGATTGTCATAGAAGTAAAGGGTATTGAGGTCGGACTGATTATAGAGAACATTGCCGAGGTCGTGTCCATTGAGGAGGAAGATATTCTGCCTCCGCCAACGATAGGACATGGTTCGATGCAGGATAAGTTCGTTCATGGGATTGGTAAGGTTGGAGAATCCGTGAAGCTTCTTCTGGATCCGGTAAAGCTGTTAAGTGATGATGCACTTGATTTCCTCGATAAGCAGGAGATGGAAGAGGACGAGTAGGAACCAGGCTTAGGAGGTAACATATGACAGGTGAGTATGAGAAGGCATTACGGTACATACTGGATAACAGTCAGGAGCTCATTATAGGATTTGACAGTTTGGGTTGTATTGGGTATGTAAATGACAGAACATATGAGATTACCGGTTATTCTCAGGGAGAACTTCGAGGTGTTTATATTGGTGAACTGTATAAGGATGTTTTTCAGATTGCCGATAACAGGGTAAAGCTCGTCGAGGGGTATCGGAAGGAAGAACAGATAGATACTTTCCTATATAGAAAGAACAAGACCTGTTTTCCGGTTGGCTTAAAGGTGATTCCATATGAATATAGAGGAAATCCATATTATTTCTGTGCAGCAGTTAACAAAACAAGATATATGTTGAGTCTGAGAAAGCTTGAAGAAGCGACAGAGCAGCTTAAGGACTCCATGAAGGAAAGGGATTCCTTTGTAGCTAACGTAACACATGAGCTGCGGACACCGATAAATGGCATCAAGGGGCATACAGAGATTCTGTTGGAAAGTGAAGAGGATTCTCAGAAATGTAATTATCTGAAAATGATTCTTGATTGTTGTAATACGATGGAAGGAATCATTAATAATATTCTTGATTTTTCAAAGCTTGAGGCAGGAAAGTTTCAAATTGAAGAAAAACCATTTTCTTTTCATGAATTCATGGAAAAAGTCGAAAAGCTTTTTCACACACTAGCCATTCGTAAAGGGTTGCATTTTACCATGAATGTTGCACCTGATATTCCTGACAAATTACTTGGTGATGAACTGCGCCTGACACAGATTCTGAATAATCTGATTTCTAATGCAGTAAAGTTCACTTCTCAAGGCCATGTTGGTATTGAAGTTGTGAAAAATATGCAGGTGGGAAATGAAATCGAACTGTTTTTTATGGTTGTGGATACAGGAATCGGACTTACACCGGAGGATAAGGAGAAGTTGTTCAGAAGCTTTTCACAGGTAGATGCTTCCATAACCAGAAAGTATGGAGGCACCGGGCTTGGGCTTGCGATTACAAAACAGCTTGTGCAAATGATGGGGGGAAGTATCCGCGCTGAAGGTGAGCGTGGAAAGGGTTCCAATTTCTCCTTTACTGTCAGACTTAAGACAGAGGAGAGTGAGCCGCTAAAGGAAGCTGTTGATGAGATGGCAAACTGGAGAACAGGAAAAATTGTTGAAAACATTGCCAAAGAACGTGACCTGATGTATGAATTCGGAAGTGAATTGAATGAGCAGGAAGTACGAAATAATTTCGAAAAGCTGAATCTGAGTATCGATATGGGAAACTGGTATAAGGCTGAAATATTTGAGGGAGCAATCAAACAGTTGCTTCAGGGAGCCTCTAGGGAGTTACAAAGAGAGGTGCTGCGGCTTGGCATGGCAGTGAGGAAGGCTGATTATGAAAAGACAAGAGAAGCAGAAACGAGTATCACAGTACTTCTTGAGGAAGAGTTGAAGAAAGCAAAAACAAAATAGTTTCCAAAATTTGGAGGAATCTTATGGAATTAGATAGGAAGAAAGAGGTAAAAATTCTTGTTGTAGATGATGTAGAGGTAAATGTTATTATTCTGGAGGAAATAATCCAGAATATGGGATATACGGCAATTACTGCCACAAGTGTAAAACAGGCATTGGAGCTGATTCAGGGAGAAGACACTTTGCCACAGATTATTTTAACGGATATTTCGATGCCGGAGATAGATGGATTTGAATTCTGCACGATGCTGAAAAAAGATCCATATACAAAGGATATTCCCGTTATCTTTATTTCAGCAATGGATTCTTCTTCTGATCTAAGCCAGGGGTTTGCACTGGGTGCGGTAGATTATATAGCCAAGCCCTTTGAACCAACAGAAGTAGAATTACGTATCAATACGCATTTGAAAATATATACGTTGCAAAAAGATTTGGAAGAAAATAACAGACGTCTTAGTCTTGTTGTTGCAAAACAGCTTGAGAAGCTGCGTCTGGAACAGAAGAATATCATGCTGGCATTGGCAAGACTTGTTGAAAATAAAGAATGTATTTCCGGAAACCATAATGCCAATATATCACATAACAGTAGAATACTTGCTCAGGCAATGCAGATGTCTCCCAGCTATGAGCAGATCATAACAGAAAATTTTATAGATACCATTGAGTCTTCGGCAGGACTGCATGATTTAGGTAAGATTATGGTTCCTGATTCCATCATGCTGAAAAGAGGACATCTGTCTGAAGAGGAATATGAGGTCATGAAGGAACATTCAGAGGTTGGAGCAAAAACCTTGATGGAAATTTATGAGGGAATGGAGCAGAATGATTTCATGAACATGGCAATTGATATTGCGTATTTTCATCATGAGAACTGGGATGGAACAGGTTATCCCAAAAAGCTGAATGGCGTTGATATTCCATTAGCTGCAAGAATCGTAAGAGTAGTGGATGTTTTTGATTCCATGCTTAGTGAACGTGTATATAGAAAGGCCGTTCCGTATGAAGAGGCCTTAGAATATATCAAAAACGGTGCAGGTACTTTATTTGATCCTGAAATAGTTCGGATATTCATGAAAATCTATAGAAACCTGAAATGTGATTGTGATACAAATTAAGTAAAAAACTACCATTCATAAAACCGTTATCTCCGTAAATACTAAGATTAAGATAAGCAACAAAAAGCTTGTCTTTCAAAATAGATAACCAGTAAATAAAAAATCTTATGGAGGTATACGATTATGTCATCACAGAGCAGATCAAACAGAGTAGAAGTTCCGGAAGCAAAAGCAGCAATGGATCGTTTTAAAACAGAAGTAGCATCTGAGTTAGGTGTTAACTTAAAGGAAGGCTACAATGGAGACTTAACTTCACGTGAAGCAGGTTCCATCGGTGGCGAGATGGTAAGAAGAATGATTAAGAGCTACGAAGAATCCCTTCGATAAGTAAAGCTCATGAAGAGGGATGCCCGAAAAACCGGGTGTCCCTCTTTTTTATGTCCATTGACAATAAGAGATATTCTTTACTATAATGAGAATCGAGACCGGAAAGGCGAAGATAAAAGTCTTTGAACTGACCGGAATCAGGAAAATAAAAACTGAGTACAAAGATTCGTTCTGCGTAGAAAGGAAAGAAAATGAAACAGACAAAAGAAAGAAAATGGAAAACAATCACTGCAAAAGGAATGGCTTTGGGGGCTGCTCTTATTCTTACAGGCGCACTTTTAGCAGGCTGTGGTGCTAAGGAAGAAAAGACAGCCGTTCGTATCGGAGGCTTAAAGGGTCCGACAACCATAGGTCTGTTATCCCTGCAGGAAAAAGCCCAAAACGGTGAAGCAAAGGAAGATTATACACTTAGTATGATGAGTGCCGCTGACGAGATTCTTCCGCTAATGATCAAGGGCGAGCTTGATATCGCCTTGTTACCGGCAAATGTAGCCAGCGTTTTATATAATAAGACAAATGGTGGAATCAGTGTTATTGACATCAATACACTTGGAGTGCTGTATATGGTATCCGGTGATACAGGAATTGATGAGATAGCAGATTTGAAGGATAAGACAATTTATCTTACCGGAAAGGGAACAACACCTGACTATGTGCTGCATTATATATTGGAAGAAAATGGATTTACCCAGGCTGATTATTCCCTGGAATATAAGTCAGAGGCTACAGAGGTCGCTGCTGTTCTGGCAGAGAATCCTGATGCAATTGGTCTTCTGCCACAGCCTTTTGTAACAGCAGCATGTGCCCAGAATGAAGCATTGAGTATTGTACTTGATATGAATGAACAGTGGGCGGCAGTACAGGGTGAGAATGGAAGCAGCCTTGTTACCGGTGTAACGGTTGTCAGAAATGAGTTCCTGAAGGAGAATGAGAAGGCAGTAAAGAATTTCCTTGCGGAGCATGAGGAAAGTACGAAGAACATCAATGAGGATGTAGAGCATGCAGCAGCACTTGCAGTGGAAGCCGGAATTATTGCCAAGGAACCAATTGCAAAGAAGGCAATTCCAAATTGTAACATAACATATATAGACGGAGAAGAAATGAAGCAGGCGCTTTCCGGTTATCTGAATGTGCTGTTTGAACAGGATGCAGCTTCTGTAGGCGGAGCACTTCCTGCTGATGATTTCTATTATATTCCATGATGAAGAGAAGAATAATCATACTCGCAGGCTGGCTGGTTGTCTGGCAACTTGTCAGTATATGGGTTGGAAATAACATATTAATGGTGGGGCCTCTGGAGACTTTGGAGGCTCTTCTTATCAAAATGATAACAGCCGATTTCTGGAAAACGGTCGGTTGTTCTTTGCTGCGCATTGCGGCAGGATTTTTTACGGGTGCTTTTGTGGGGCTTATCATTGCTGCTTTAAGTGCCCGTTTTCCTATCCTGGAAGACATTTTCACGCCGGTGCTTACTCTTATGAAAGCAATACCGGTTGCATCTTTTGTCGTGCTGCTCCTGATCTGGTGGCATTCGAATGTGCTTGCAACGGCGATTACTTTTTTCATTGTACTTCCACAGATTTATGTCAGTACACTGGAGGGACTTCGTAACACCGATGGGAAGCTGCTGGAAATGGCAAACGTTTTCCGTATATCCGGATGGAACAGGTTTTTTTATATTTATCGACCTGCATTGAAACCGTTTCTTGACAGCAGCATACGGATTGCGGCAGGGATGAGCTGGAAATCGGGTGTTGCAGCAGAAGTGATCGGAACTCCTGATTTTTCCATAGGAGAGAGTCTGTATATGTCAAAAATCTATCTGGATACAGCAGGAGTACTGGCGTGGACTGTTGTGATTATTCTTGCCAGTCTTTTATTTGAAAAGCTTGTGCTTGCTCTTTGGAGTGCTTTTACAAACTGGGAGCCTGTATGCCTCGGTAACGGAATAAGAAAAACAGATGCCTGTATGCAGGAAATTGCCGTGAGGGTGGAAAATCTGTCAAAGGCATATGGGGGGCAGAAGGTAATTTCCCAGATGAATGCAGAATATAAAGCAGGAGAAACGTATTACTTCAGAACACCGTCAGGGAGTGGGAAAACAACGTATTTCAGACTTCTGGCAGGATTGGAGAAGCCGGATTTGGGAAGAATAAGCGGAAATCTTCAAAGAACCTCTATGGTATTTCAGGAGGACAGACTCTGTGAGGAATATGATGCTGTTAAAAATGTCGAACTTGTCACAGGCGATAGGGAGGCAGCAAGAAAGCAGCTATTGTGCCTGCTGGATGAGTCAGATATACAGAAGCCATGCAGAGAATTGAGCGGTGGTATGAAACGGCGTGTGGCACTGGTAAGGGCATATGCAGCAGACTCGGATATCATTCTTCTGGATGAGCCGTTTACCGGACTTGACAGCAGAACAAGAGAACATGTCAGCAAATATATGGAAGAACATCAAATAGGAAGAACAGTATTCATTGCGACACATATTTAAGGGAGAATGGGCTATGGAATCAAGAGTTGCTTTGATTGGAATTATTGTGGAAAATACAGACTCTGTTACGAGACTGAATGATCTGCTGCATGAATATGGAAGCTATATTATAGGAAGAATGGGAATTCCACACAAGGAAAGGCATATGAATATTATAAGCATCGTAATGGATGCACCACAGGAGGTCATCAGTGCTTTATCAGGTAAGATTGGTATGCTTTCCGGAGTAAACAGTAAGGTTATTTATCCCAAAAGCAGTTTGAATTAGAAAAAATTCATAAACAACAGGGCTTATTAATAAGAAATGCTTTCTTTTTAAAAGGCGTTATGCTATAATTGTACAATGACTGTGAGTGTGGGTGGAATAAATCACGTCCATTTTATATAATGAGAATGTAGTTTTGCGGCGTATGCAGTTGCTCGATTGCAAAACATGCATTGCTGTCACAGAAATACGAAGAGAGTTCTCAAGGAGGAAATGAAACAAATGAGTTTACAGGTAGAAAAGTTAGAAGGAAACATGGCGAAGCTTACAATAGAAGCATCAGCAGAAGATTTTGAAAAAGCAATTGAGACAGCTTATCAGAAGAATAAGAGTAAGTTGAGCGTTCCGGGCTTCCGTAAGGGCAAAGTTCCTCGTAAGATGATCGAGCAGATGTACGGTAAGGAAGTATTTTATGAAGATGCAGCGAATGCATTGATTCCTTCTGCATATGCTAAGGCAGTAGATGAGTGTGAAGAAGAGATCGTTTCCCAGCCGGTTATCAATGTAGTACAGGCAGAGGCAGGAAAGACATTTATCTTCACAGCAGAAGTTGCACTTAAGCCAGAGGTTACACTTGGAACATATAAGGGTGTAGAAGTACAGGTTGCAGACGTTACTGTTACAGATGAAGAAGTAGATGCAGCAATCGAGAAGGAAAGAGAAAATAATGCAAGAACCATTAGCGTTGAAGACAGAGCAGTTAAGGAAAAGGATATGATCGTTCTTGACTTTGAAGGCTTTGTTGATGGTGTTGCATTCGAAGGCGGCAAGGGAGAGAACTATCCTCTGACAATTGGTTCCAAGACCTTTATCCCAGGCTTTGAAGAGCAGCTTGTTGGTGCAGAACTGAACAAGGAAGTTGAAGTTAATGTTACATTCCCTGAAGATTATCAGGCTCCAGACCTTGCAGGTAAGGCAGCAGTATTTAAGTGTACTGTTAAGGAAATCAAGGAGAAAGAGCTTCCTGTATTAGACGACGAGTTCGCAAGCGAAGTATCTGAATTCGATACACTTGCTGAGTACAAGGAAGATGTTAAGAAGAACCTGACAGAGAAGAAGGAAACAGAAGCTAAGAACGAGAAGGAAGAAAAGGTTATCGATGCTATCATTGCAGATGCAAAGATGGATATTCCTGAGGCTATGGTTCAGACACAGCAGAGACAGATGGCAGAGGACTTTGCACAGAGACTTCAGATGCAGGGACTTTCTATTGATCAGTACTTCCAGTTCACAGGTCTTACAAAGGAAGCTTTCTTGAATCAGATGAAACCACAGGCTGAGAAGAGAATCAAGACAAGACTTGTATTAGAAGCAGTTGCAGAAGCTGAGAAGTTTGAAGTAACAGAGGAAGAATACAAGGCTGAGGTTAAGAAGATGGCAGAATCTTATCAGATGGATGTAGAGAAGATTGAGGAAATGATCGGAGCTTATGAAGAAAAAGCAATAAAGTCTGACATCTCTATTAAGAAAGCTGTTGATTTTGTAGTTGCAGAAGCAAAAGAAATAAAATAAAATAGATATTAGAAGAATGCAATAAAACTGGAGGTAAGTAGTATGAGTTTGGTGCCTTATGTCATTGAGCAAACAAGTAGAGGCGAACGTTCCTACGATATTTACTCAAGGTTATTAAAAGAACGTATTATTTTTCTTGGAGAAGAAGTAAATGAAACAACAGCAAGTCTTGTTGTTGCGCAGCTTCTTTTCCTGGAAGCAGAAGAGCCGGATAAGGATATTCAGTTATACATCAACAGTCCGGGCGGCTCTGTAACAGCAGGTATGGCAATTTATGATACCATGCGCTACATTAAGTGTGATGTATCTACAATCTGTATCGGTATGGCTGCAAGTATGGGTGCATTCCTTTTAGCAGGAGGTACTAAGGGCAAGAGATTTGCTCTTCCAAATGCAGAAATCATGATTCATCAGCCACTTGGTGGTGCACAGGGACAGGCAACAGAGATTGAAATCGCTGCAAAGCATATTTTGCAGACTAAGGAAAAGCTCAACCGTATGTTAGCTGAGAACTGTGGTAAGCCGTACGAAGTAGTAGCTGCTGATACAGAACGTGACAATTGGAAGTCCGCAGAGGAAGCAAAAGAATATGGTTTGATTGACCAGGTCATTGCTTATAAATCTGACAAGAAGGACGAATAATCGGTAGTTCATAAAAAATAGTAAAAAGGGAGTAACTATGAAGGTACTGAATAGTTACAAAAAGGGAGAAAAGGAATGGCTGGAAAAAGCACTGATGGAAAGGTGAGATGCTCTTTCTGTAACAAAACACAGGATCAGGTCAGAAAGCTGATAGCAGGTCCCGCAGGTGTATATATCTGTGATGAATGTGTTGATATCTGTGCAGATATCATAGAGGAAGAATATGATGAAGAGCCGGCAGGCAGCAACATCGATATCAACCTTTTAAAGCCGGTAGAAATCAAGGATTTCCTGGATGAATATGTAATAGGACAGGATGAAGCAAAAAAGGTACTGTCTGTTGCTGTATACAATCATTATAAGCGTGTTACGGCACAGAAGGATCTTGATGTTGAATTACAGAAGAGTAATATTATCATGATTGGACCGACAGGTTCCGGTAAAACTTATCTTGCCCAGACGCTTGCTAAGATTATTAACGTTCCATTTGCAATTGCAGATGCTACTACCTTAACCGAGGCAGGCTATGTAGGTGAAGACGTAGAGAATATTCTGCTTAAGTTGATCCAGGCAGCGGATTATGATGTAGAGCGTGCCCAGTATGGTATTATTTACATTGATGAGATTGATAAGATTACAAAGAAAAGTGAGAATGTCTCTATTACCAGAGATGTATCAGGGGAAGGCGTACAGCAGGCATTATTAAAGATCGTTGAGGGAACTGTTGCAAGTGTACCACCACAGGGGGGTAGAAAGCATCCTCATCAGGAATTGATTCAGATTGATACCACCAATATCTTATTTATATGCGGTGGAGCATTTGATGGTCTTGATAAGATTGTGGAAGCAAGACTTGACTGTAAGTCCATCGGGTTCAATAAGGAGATTGCTTCTAAGACAGAGAAGGATATCGGAGCTGTGTTGAAGGAGGTAACACCTCAGGATTTGACAAAGTATGGTCTGATTCCGGAATTTGTTGGTCGTGTGCCTATTAATGTATCTTTAGAAGGTCTTGATAAGGATGCATTGGTTCGCATTTTAAAGGAGCCGAAGAATGCACTGATTAAGCAGTATCAGAAGCTTTTTGAACTTGATGATGTTAAGCTTAGCTTCGAGCCGGAAGCAATTGATGCAATTGCCCAGAAGGCATTAGAGAGACAGACAGGAGCAAGAGGCTTAAGATCCATTATGGAAAAAATCATGATGGATGTCATGTATGAGATTCCTTCTGACGAAACAATTGAGAGCTGCGTCATTACAAAGGAAGCAGTTGAAGGAACAAGTCAGCCTTTCATTGTACATCGTGAAGCAGTACGTGCTGAGCGTGAGAAAAAGGCGAGATAATTATAAACACAAAATATAGAGACGCTGCCTTTTATTGGGCGGCGTCTATTTTTAAAGGCGTGGTTTAGAATGAATGAAATAATAGACAGAAAGTATGAGCTGCCTTTGGTAGCACTAAGAGGATTAACGGTTCTGCCGGATATGATTATTCATTTTGATTTGAGTAGAACAATATCAACAAAGGCAGTAGAACAGGCATTGAACGAAGGTCAGAAGATATTCCTTGTTGCACAGAAGAATCCTGGTGAGGATATGCCAACTAAGGAGTCCTTATATGAGGTTGGAACGGTAGCTTTGATTAAGCAGGTCACGAAACTGCCTAACCAGATTGACCGTGTTCTTGTTGAGGGCATGAAGAAGGCCAAAATGATAGAATTGAAAGACCATGAAGGCACATATTTAAGTGCAGTCATTGAAGAAATAGAAGCTTCACAGGAGGAATTAGAGCCACAGGAGGAAGAGGCACTGATTCGCTCCTTGAAAGAGGTATTTGGAGCATATGTAAAGTTTTATCCAAAGGTTGGAAAAAGCCTTGGACGTTATTTTAATGAGCAAAACAGTTTAGCATTTTTACTGAATCAGGTTGCCATTAATACACCCTTTACCTTTGAACAGAAACAGAGTCTGCTCGAAATAACAGATATACAGGAACAGGCAACGGTGATGATTACCATGCTTATGAATGAGGCTCAGATAGCAGCAATCAGGACACAGCTTGCCGCGAAGGTAAAGGAGAAAATAGATAAGAACCAAAGAGAATATATCCTTCGTGAGCAGATGTCATATATTAGGGAAGAACTTGGAGATAAGGACCCATATTCTGACGTAGAGCAGTTTGAACAGGAGCTTGAGAAGTTAAAGGCAGATAAAGAGGTTAAGGAAAAAATCAAGAAGGAGATAGAACGGTTCAAAAATGTCATGGGCGCAAGCTCTGAAGGCGCTGTAGAAAGGACATATATTGAGACTTTGCTTGAAATGCCCTGGAATAAAGCATCCAGGGATATGCTTGATATCCATAAGGCAGAGGAGATTCTTGAAAGAGACCACTATGGTTTGGAGAAGGTGAAGGAGAGAATCCTGGAATATCTGGCAGTCAGAAGTCTAACCAGCAAAGGAGATGCACCTATCTTGTGTCTGGTAGGACCTCCAGGAACCGGAAAAACTTCGATTGCAAAGTCTATTGCAGAGGCATTGAATCGTAAATATGTAAGAATCTGTCTTGGCGGTGTCAGGGATGAAGCAGAGATAAGAGGACATCGAAGAACCTATATTGGAGCTATGCCGGGAAGAATCGCAAGCGGAATTAAGGAGGCAGGTGTCTGCAATCCGTTGATGCTGTTGGATGAGATCGATAAGGTAAGCAGTGACTATAAAGGCGATACCTCTTCTGCGCTGCTTGAAGTATTAGATCCTGAACAGAACTGTCATTTCCGGGATCATTATCTGGAGATTCCTGTTGATTTATCAAAGGTTTTATTCATCGCTACAGCAAATGATGCAGGTAACATACCAAGACCGTTGCTTGATCGTATGGATATCATCGAAGTGGGAAGCTATACTGCAAATGAAAAGTTCCATATTGCGAAGAATCATCTTATTTCAAAAGAATTTTCGAAGAATGGAATCAAGCCGGAACAACTATCCATTAGTGATGGTGCGTTAAAGGATTTGATTACATATTACACAAGAGAAGCGGGCGTTCGTGGTTTGGAACGTCAGATTGGAAGCATTTGCCGCAAGGCTGCAAAACTGCTTATGGAAGATAAGGATAAAAAACTTAAGGTAACGAGCCAAAATCTGGAAAAGTACTTGGGAAAGCCAAAGTACCGTATGGATAAGGCAAATGAAAAGGATGATATCGGTATTGTCAGAGGACTTGCCTGGACGAGTGTTGGAGGAGATACCCTGCAAATCGAAGTGAATGTTATGCCGGGTAAGGGAGAGATAGAGCTGACCGGAAAACTTGGCGATGTTATGAAGGAGTCTGCAATGACCGGAATCAGTTATATCAGGTCAATAGCATTCAATTATGGCATTAATGCAGAATATTTTAAAGAGCATGATTTTCATATTCATATACCGGAGGGAGCAGTACCAAAGGATGGACCGTCGGCCGGTATCACAATGGCAACTGCAGTACTTTCCGCAATAACACAAACTCCTGTAAAATGTAAAGTCGCAATGACAGGAGAGATCACACTTCGTGGAAGAGTATTGCCAATCGGTGGCTTAAAGGAAAAGCTTCTTGCGGCAAAAACAGCAGGGATTACAACTGTACTTGTGCCACATGAGAACGAAAGTGATGTAGATGAGATATCAAAAGAAATCAAATCCGGTATGGAAATCTGTTTTGTGGATACCATGGAGGATGTGCTTGAGAAGGCATTTGCTTCTGAACATAAACGCGCAGCTAAGCAGACAAGAAAGCGCAAGGCATAAGCTCTTCAGGAAAAATGGAGGAAATATATGGTTATTAAAAATGTCAGTCTGGAAACGGTAATTGGTGTGACAAGTCAGATACCGGATAACCAGAAGATGGAAATAGCATTTGCAGGAAAGAGTAACGTAGGGAAATCTTCGCTGATTAATGCATTGATGAACCGTAAATCACTTGCAAGAACCAGTGCCCAGCCGGGAAAAACGCAGACCATTAATTTTTACAATATTAATGATGAGATGTATTTTGTGGATTTACCGGGATATGGCTATGCTAAGGTAAGCCAGACAGAAAAGGAAAAATGGGGTAAGATGATTGAAAAATACCTGCATAAATCCAAAGTCCTGCAGGCAGTATTTCTACTCATAGATATTCGTCATGAGCCATCTGCAAACGACAAACAGATGTATGACTGGATTATGTCAAATGGCTTTCATCCAATTATTATTGCGACAAAACTTGATAAGATTAAGCGCAGCCAGCTTCAAAAGCAGATAAAGCTCATAAAGCAGGGGCTCGGAGTTGATTCAGAAACAATTGTAATTCCTTTTTCAGCAGAAACAAAGCAGGGAAGGGAAGAAACGTATGACCTCATTGATGAGCTGCTTTTACAGTATAAGCGGGAGCATGGTGAAGTAGAAATGGAAACAGAATAACGAGTAGATAAATCGTAAGCAGAGAGCGAGGCATATTCTTATGAAGAAGCAGTATCAGCGAAATCTTAAAATGATTATCAATATATTAGTTTCTATCATTGTTTTATTATTATGTATTTTCTTAATACCAAGAATCTTGATTTTCTTTATGCCATTTGTGGTGGGATGGATTATTTCCTGTATTGCAAACCCATTGGTACAATTTCTTGAGAAGAAAATGAAGATAAGGCGTAGAGCAGGAACGGTTGTGGTAATTGTTCTGGTAATCGGTGCAGTCAGCGGAACAGGATATCTGGTCATCTCCCTTCTTGCGAAACAGCTTCAGGGATTTATCAGTTCGCTCCCTGAAATGTGGGAATCATTGGAGAATGATATTTCACACTTTGGAAATATGATAAATCATGCATTTGTCAATCTTTCGCCGGAATGGACACAAACGTTGAATACCATTGGAAATATGATTGGCGAGTTTGTTAAGGGAATACCTTCTAATATGGAGTCTTTTTCCTTTGATGGCGTTGGTTCTATGGTGGGAAGTATTGCTAATGTAATAATTGCTGTCATAATGAGCATGCTTTCTTCTTATTTCTTCATTGCCGAGAGAGAATATGTATTTCAAGTGGCTCGGAGAATCATACCGGCTTCTGTCTATAAAAGATATGACGTAGTATATCAAAGTCTTAAGCAGGCTGTGGGAGGATATTTAAAGGCACAGCTTAAGATAGAGGTTTGGATTTATTTTTTGATTCTGACAGGTCTTACCATTTTAAGGGTTGACTATGCATTTCTGATTGCATTAGCGATTGCAGCGCTTGATTTTCTCCCATTCTTTGGAAGCGGAGCTGTATTCTGGCCCTGGGCAGTGCTTAAGCTGCTGAGTGGAGACTACTTTCTGGCAGTGGGATTCTTGATTATCTGGGGAGTGGGACAATTGGTAAGGCAGCTGATTCAACCTAAGATTATGGGTGACTCTATAGGGATGCCACCAATACCAACCTTATTTCTGCTCTATGCCGGTTATAGGATTGCAGGAGTGGTAGGAATGATTCTCGCAGTTCCGATTGGTATTATCATTGTGAACATGAATGAAGCAGGATTGTTTGACACACCAAAGCTTAGCTTCAAGATTTTGATTGCCAATTTGAACCAATATCGCAAATTGGATGAAATTGACCTCATGATTCTGAAAAAGGATAGTAATTCAGCAGTTGATAAAGATATTGACATAAAATAGTGTATGCGATATAATCAAGTATACTTTAGCACATAAAAGCGTTGAAACGTTAAAGTTCAACGCTTTTATGCGTTAAAAAATACTTATGAGGAGGCATTACTTTATGCTGGCAAAAATTCTTATGTTGCTTGTATTTTTTGGATGTATGATTGCAGTGGGGGTATATGCAAGAAAAAGTACATCCAGCATGACGGACTTCGTTCTGGGGGGACGAAGCGTTGGTCCCTGGCTGACTGCATTTGCTTATGGAACATCTTATTTTTCTGCTGTTGTATTTGTAGGTTATGCAGGACAATTTGGATGGAAGTATGGTTTGGCATCTACCTGGATTGGTCTTGGTAATGCATTTATCGGTTCTCTTCTTGCATGGGTTTTGATGGGACGAAGAACGAGAGTTATGACACATCATTTAGAGGCTGCTACTATGCCTGACTTTTTTGGAAAGAGATATGACAGCAAGGCACTTAAAGTTATAGCATCTGCGATAGCATTTGTATTTCTGATTCCGTATACGGCATCTGTATACAATGGACTATCCAGATTGTTTGGTATGGCATTTGACATTCCATATGCTGTCTGCGTTATAACGATGGCAGTTCTTACCGGTGTTTATGTCATCATGGGTGGCTACCTTGCAACAGCTATTAATGATTTCATTCAGGGAATCATCATGCTGATTGGAATTACAGTTGTTATTTTAGCAGTACTTTCCGGACAAGGAGGATTTATGGAGGCTGTGCGTAAGCTTTCAGAGATACCATCCGATGTACCGGCAACCATGGGACAGCAGGGAGCTTTTGCATCCTTTTTTGGAACAGACCCGGTAAACCTTGTGGGCGTTATTATTCTGACTTCCCTTGGAACATGGGGACTTCCACAGATGGTTCATAAGTTCTATGCGATAAAGAGTGAGAAAGCAATAAAAACAGGAACGATTGTTTCTACAGCTTTTGCAATTGTTGTTTCAGGTGGATGTTATTTCCTTGGCGGTTTTGGAAGATTATTTGACACAGAGGCGATTTATAAGGCTGACGGAAGCGTTATGTATGATGCTATCATTCCTGCCATGCTTGCGACTTTGCCGGATCTTTTGATTGGTGTCGTGATTGTACTGGTATTGTCGGCATCGATGTCAACTCTGTCATCACTTGTATTGACTTCAGCATCTACGTTGACTCTTGATTTTATTAAGGATAATTTTGTTAAGGAAATGAATGATAAGAAACAGCTTCTTTACATCAGAGTATTGATTGTGTTCTTTATTGTGGTTTCCGTTGTACTGGCACTGGACCCGCCAACCTTCATTGCTCAGCTTATGGGTATTTCATGGGGAGCCTTGGCAGGCGCTTTCCTTGCGCCTTTCCTGTATGGTCTTTACTGGAAGGGTGTTACAAGAGCCGGTGTATGGGCAAGCTTTATCTGCGGTGTTGGCATTACCGTTTCCAACATGTTCTTCAAGTTCATTGCCTCACCGATTAATGCTGGGGCAATCGCCATGATAGCAGGCTTAATCATTACACCGCTTGTGAGTCTGATAACACCAAAGCCTGACAAGGCAGGAGTTGAACAGATCTTTACCTGTTATGAAAAGCCGGTTCATGTATCAGAGAAAGAGTATTTGAAGGAAGATTGATTGTAAAAATAAAAAACAGCTTTTCGCATGGTGGCGGAAAGCTGTTTTTGAGTAGTTATTTCCGAGGTTCTCCAAGAATGTGTATAACGGCATCAATAACAATTTGTCGCATTTTATCATAATCCAGTTCTTTGTGATTATGAAAGGTTATTTCATGGCAAAGCGCTTCTACTAAATTATAAATAACATGCGTTTTCTCTGCCAGATTTGTTGTATCAAAGCCGACCTGTGAAAGCATAACTTCAAGCTGCTTTGTTGTTTTTATTTCGGTGTCCAGCATGATTTGGGCAACGGCTTCATCCGTCATTGTCAAAGCCCCAATCTCTTTGTGGAAATTTTCAAATATTCTATGTCCTTCCACTAAGGAATCAATGATTTTCTCAAGACTTTTATAAATATCAATATCAGGTGTTATTTCACTGTAAATAGGGGCAAGCAGTTTATTTCCATAAACCTCCAAACCACAAATGAAGATATCATGCTTGTCCTTAAAATAGCTGTATATGATACCGGTAGAAACGCCTGCCGCCTTTGCAATATCAGCTGTTGTTGTATTCTGATAGCCCTTTTCGCACATCAGGCGAAAACCGATTTCAATGATTCTGTTCTTTTTCTCAATGGACCGCTTTTGTTGCGGCTCACGCGTCTTAGTGTTCTCCATAACGACAAGTCCCTTCTAATACTTTGA
>JALEWA010000033.1 GCA_022788085.1 Lachnospiraceae bacterium | reverse complement strand
TCGCTTGGTTGGAACCTAAATCGTGAAATTTCAAAATTAAATTACAGAGTTCACACAGAGGCGATTAAAGAGAATCTAATTCCGCCTATACTTACACCACAGCAGATATCTTATACATATGCAAGTGAGGCAGATTTACTTAATACGGTGCTATTTGGTAAAACTGCAAAAGAATGGCGGGACAGTAATCCAAATGAAAAGGGAAATATAAGAGATGCTGCGACAATATATCAGCTACTTGTGTTGGCAAATATGGAAAGTTACAATGCCATATTAATAAAGCAAGGAAAAAGTCAGGCTGAAAGAATGCAGTTGTTACATGAACTGGCAGTTCAGCAGATGACCACGCTCAGCAGTTTGAAATTAAGTAATCTTCCGGGGATCGAGAAAAAATAGATAATCAATGTTTCCTCAAACGGGCAGGCTCGAGACAGCCATATTGTTATCTTAAAAACAAGGGGATAAAAATCGAAAATTACGTGCGCGAATGTAAATGCGAAGTAAAGTTTCAATGCATGTGGAAGTCGCCGTGTTGCTATGCAAAGTTGATATTCTTGAATTAAGTATAATTAAGGATTAGAAAAGTAGAAATGACTTGAAGAATCAATCTTCTTTAAACATAATGAAAAGTGTCAGAATACTCCATAGTGGAGAGATTTAGTAAAATGGCATTTTAATGAATCTATGTAAAGAGAAGGAGACCAAAATGAAAATCTATGTAAATGTGAATGCTGCCAGAGGGGGAAACGGCAGTAAGGAATCACCCTTTAAGTCAATTAATGATGCTGCAAAAATCGCAGTAGCCGGTGATGAGATTATTGTAGCTCCGGGTATTTATCGGGAGTACGTTAATCCGCTTAATCCCGGCAGAGAGGATGCCAGAATTATCTATCGTTCTGAGGTTCCGCTGGGAGCCGTGATTACCGGTGCAGAAATTGTTACCGATTGGAAGAAGTATGATGGAACGACCTATGTGACACGAGTGGATAATACGGTCTTTGGTGACTATAACCCGTATATTCAGGAGGTTGAGGGAGACTGGTATTTCGCCAATAACCACATGCATACCGGAAATGTATATGTAAATGACAGAATGTTCTATGAGACAGATACCTTGGAAGAGTGTCTGGCTGGTAAAGTATACGATAGAAGCTGGGAGCCCGAGTATTCCATATATAAATGGTTTACCACACAGGATAAAGAGAAGAACGAGACTGTGATTTACGCAAACTTCCAGGACCTTGATCCTGCAAAGGAAAAGGTTGAGATTACCGTACGTCGTAATTGTTTTATGCCAAAGGCAAAATACATTAGTTATATCACGCTTTCCGGATTTAATGTAAATAAAGCAGCTACCACCTGGGCACCTCCCGCAGCCTTTCAGGATGGCATGATTGGTGCTCATTGGTCCAAGGGTTGGATCATTGAGGACTGTGATGTTTCCGGATCGAAATGTTGTGGTATTTCCTTTGGAAACTATTCTCAGGAGAATAATGACAACTATTTCTTTACCAAACACGTGAAGAGCCCGACGCAGATGGAGAGAGATGCCGTCTGTCGTGCACAGTATGATGGCTGGACCAAGGAAACTGTAGGATCTCATATTGTTCGACGCTGTAATATCCATCACTGCGAGCAGACAGGTATTGTTGGCCGCATGGGATGCGTATTCTCTATTATTGAGGACAACCACATCCATCATATTAATAACATGCAGCAGCTTGGTGGAGCGGAAATTGCAGGAATTAAGTTCCATGCGGCAATTGATGTAATCTTTAGAAGAAATCACATCCATCATTGCTCCATGGGTATTTGGACTGACTGGGAAGCACAGGGGACAAGAATCACACACAACTTCATGCACGACAACAATCCGCCCGCCTGCGTGAAGGCACGTCCGGACCGATTTGATCAGGATATTTTTGTGGAAGTTGGTCATGGTCCTACGCTGATCGATAATAACATACTGCTTTCTCCCTGCTCTCTCAGAATTGCAACAGAAGGCGTAGCCATGGTACATAATCTGATCTGCGGTTCCTTTGCTATGGTGGGCAGCGGTGTTGACAGTATTATTGATGGTGTTAATCAGCCAAGATACACACCATATCATATTCCTCACCGAACAGAAGTGCTTGGATTCATGACGATTCTGCACGGAGATAACCGTTTCTATAACAACATCTTTATCCAGAATACTCCGATTCCGGATGATTATCTGGAGGGATGGGATCCGGAAAGAGAGGCTTGCAATCTTGAGGTTGGAACTCATGTGTGGGATCAATATCCTGTTTACGAGGACTGGATCAAGCAGTTCGACCTTGGAGTAGCTCGACCTGATATGGGTAAACTTGCATCTGCTCACTTTGGTCATCTTCCTGTTTGGATTCATGGTAATGCGTACTTTGCAGGAGCAGGTTCATTTGCAAGAGAAGAAGATAAGCTGGTAAATACAGATGCAGATGTGAAGGTTGAATTAGTAGAGGAAAACGGAAAATACTCCCTGAAAACCAATATCTTTGAATTAGTGAAAGACTTCAAGGTTCATATGATTCATACTTCTACCTTGGGCAAAGCATTCGAGCCGGAAGAACAGTATGAGAATCCGGATGGGACACCAATTACATTCGATGAGGATTATTTCGGCAACAAACGTGGAATAAATGTAATCCCCGGACCATTTGCAAGTGCAGAATTTGCACAGACTATCCTGTGGTAGAAACAGCGGAGGCTTTGAAGCATTTATAACCACTCAGTTTATATTCGTGTAAGTTGGGTGGTTTTTTTATACTACAAGGTAATCATATCTGAGAAGACATTAAATCCGATAGCAGCCGAAATTATGGTTGCTGAGACAAATGCCATGATTTGGGCAACAAAACAGCTTTTTTATGCAATTATGGCCAAGAAGGTGGCATACTTTGAAAATATCGATGCTGCGGCGATTTCATTTGCAATGGGTATACATGCAATACTTGATTTCAGGATGGATGACTGCATGGCGGGAAGTAATAAATCGAATGGTATTTTGGAGCAATACATAGATGAATTCTGCAGAGTATATTCGATGGACAAGGGCATTATTGGATGAACAATGCATCGTATCTATGAAGGCACTGAATAGATACAATACATCAATTATTTAGGAAGGGTTGATGAAAATTGATAGAAAAAAGATTAAGAATGCTTGGAATATTGGGAATGATAAGTTTGTTGTCATACACAGCAATGGTGGTATTTTCTCCACTTGCGTACCCGGGATATGATTGGATGAGCATGGCAGTAAGTGATTTGAGCGCAGAAGGTGCACCATCAGAAGTCCTTGCCAGTCAATTGAATGCACTATTTGGACCATGTGGATTAGTTTCTATCATGGCAGTTTGCGTAGGAGTAGTTGGCTGCAAATCTAAAGTGTTGAAGTTAGGCATTTATTTTTTTGCTACAATGGAATGGGTATGCAATGTTGGATATCATCTTTTTCCATGGGTAAAGGATGCACCTGCGTCAAATCCGCAGAATTTTATGCATCTTGCTGTGACGGTATTGGTGGTAGTATTATCATTGGCATCTTTGGTGTTGGTAGCGATTGGAGCCAGGAAGGAACAAATCAAATCTCTTAGTATATGGGCAATTGTTTGCCTTTCGGCTATGATGATCGGGCCTATAGGTACCGCTCTGTTACCGAAAGCGGTATTTGGTCTATTCGAAAGACTTAGTACATTTTCAGCGGTTGTTTTCAACGCTGTTTTAGGCATCTATCTCCTGAAGGGGCGTTTTTGAAAGAGTAAGGTTATGAAAATGACATTAATGCCGCTTCGACAGTACCCTCAAAAATTGCTGCCACCCTTCGCAGAAATTCCTCGGAATCCACCTGCGTATTGCCTTTGATCCAGCTTAAGGTCATTCCCACAAGAGAGTATCCATAAAAGGTGCAGATAAATTCCTTATCTTCATCACTGACCAGAAGCCGTTTCGCTTCACGTTCCACAAAGCTGTTCGTGATTTTACCTGTTATGGCAAAAAGATAATTTTCCAAAACATCACGGCTCTTTGAATCATAGATATGTGTAATCGCAGTTTTATTTTCTACGATAAAAAGTGCTACGCGGTGAAGCTCCTCGTACCAGGCATCATAACGATGTTCATCCTCTAAAACCCGTTTTGTCTCTAATGCGAAAACATCATCAATCAAATCATAAATGTCTTTATAGTAATAATAAAAGGTATTTCGGTTGATACCACATGTTTCAACGATATCCTTTACCGTTATTTTATCTAAAGAATGCTCTTTCAAAAGCCCCAGAAAAGTCTTTACAATTTCATTTTTGGTACGTCGTGACAAGCTTGTTCACCTCTTTGTTCATAATTAATGATGTAAAAAGTGATTTTACTATAACGGAAAATCAAGCTTGCGTCAACTATTAGACTAAATCAGGATATACCATGTTTGAGCGCACTTTTATGAAGGACTCCGCAATTAATGTAAATGAAGAAACATTTTGTCAGGTATATAATGGAGGAAAGGAAATGAAAGGGAGGGAATATATGTACTTTTCTTTGCATGGTATGTGGACAGCAGATATAGGGGATGGCAAAGTGTATCCGATGCAGCTTCCGGGAACATTGGATGAAAATAAAATTGGATATAAGGATATGGGAGCAAATCAGTGGCATCCTGATGCTTCACTGGGAAATCAGGATGAGGCGTTTCAGGCAGGTATCATTGCGACCCGTTTTACGAGAAGATATACCTATGAGGGCGCAGCAAAGCTGACAAGACGGATAGATGCCGACCTTTGGAAAGAAATAAAGGAAGAGATAAAAGGGACAAAACGCATTTTTCTGGAAGCAGAGCGGGCAAGGGTAGTAAAGCTTTTGGTAGATGGAAAAGAAGTTACGGATTTTATAAAGCCTTCCATCAGCACCAGTCATGTATTTGAGGTGACAGGGCTTTTAAAGGAGAATAGCGAGCTGATACTGATTTCCGATAACAGTTATCCGGGTCTTCCTCATGATGCCATTGTTTATTCGTCTGCGGCGACGGACGAAACGCAGACGAACTGGAATGGTATTCTGGGATATCTGCGCTTGAGGACAGAGGAGCGGGTATTTGTGGATGAAATCTGTGTTTATCCGGTAAAGAACACGATTACAGTCAGAATGAAGCTATATGCTTCTACTCCATACCAAGGTACAATCCGTGTATGTTGTGATGCCTTGAAGGAAGATGCCATACAGCAGGTTAGTACTTCTGAGGCAGTAACGGAAGTAATATTTGAGAATCTGTCCTTGAAGGAAACAGTACAGCGTTGGGATTTGGAAGAGGGAAATCTTTATAGCTTATCAGTGTCTATGGATGAAGGAGAAGAGAAAAGGGTAACCTTTGGAGTACGTGACTTTAAAGATGGGGGAATGGGCAGACTGGCGATAAACGGAAGAACCATTTTTCTGCGGAGCGAGGCAAATTGTGCAGAATTTCCGGAAACCGGATATCCGCCAATGACTGTCGATGCATGGCTTGAGATTTTAGAACGGTATCGTTCCTATGGAGTTAACTGTGTACGTTTTCACTCACATTGCCCACCGGAGGCTGCATTTAGTGCGGCAGACAGAATCGGTATGCTGATGCAGCCGGAGCTTTCCCATTGGAACCCGAAGGATGCTTTCGAGTCGGAGGAAAGCTATCAGTATTATAAGGCAGAACTGGTTCAGATTTTAAAACTGTTAGCAAACCACCCATCTTTTGTGATGATGACCTTTGGAAATGAGTTACATGCGACCGGGAAAGGGCATAAAAGAATGCGTAAGCTGTTGCAACTGGCAAGAAGGATAGACCCGACGCGGCTTTATGCGGATGCATCAAACGGACATTATGGAATGGAAGGCTGTGAAGCAGAAAATGATTTCTATACCTCTTCGAATTATTATGAGCAGGAGCTTCGTGGAACCTATGCGGAGATGAAGGGTTATATGAATCATGCTTATCCAAATGCCTGTAGAAATTATGATGCTGCCATGAGGGAACTTAGAAAAGAGTATGCAAAGCCGGAGCATTTCAGAAGCTTTTTCAGGGATGAACTGCCACTTGTGCTGTTTCCCAAATACACATGGGAGAACACCGAGAAGCTGGTGGCTAAGGTGCAGGTTGCAAATCTCGGAAAAGGAGAAATCTGTGGAACACCGGTATATGAACTGATGACGCAATCGGAGAAGGATCATGAAAAAGAAGTCCTAGCAAGGGGAGTCTGTAAACAGGTAAGCTGCCCACAAGGAACACTAACCGATTCAGGAATGATTGAAATCATGTTATCTTCATTGGATATAGAGAAGCCGATGAGACTAAATCTTATGGTACATATCGGTGAGCATTCCAATCAGTATCCTGTCTGGGTATATCCGCAGACAGCTCCCGTATGTCCAAAGGAAGTTTATGAAACAACCTATTTTGATGAGAAGGCAAAGGAAATCCTGATGGATGGAGGAAGCGTTTATCTGACGCCACCTTCGACAAAGGAGGCATTGCCCTCATCGATTCAGGCGCAGTTTACATCGGATTTCTGGTCTGTCGGTACTTTTGCAGGCCAGGAGGGTGCCATGGGACAACTGATTGATAGCAGTCATCCGATATTTGAAAGGTTTCCTACGGAATTTCACACGAATTGGCAATGGTGGGCTATGGCAACGCAGAGAGCAATCATCCTGCCACAACGTTATGAAGCCATTATTACAGAAATGGACAGCTATGCATTTTTACGACCTATGGCACAGCTTTTGGAATGCCGTTGCCAAAATGGCAGGCTGATGCTTTCTACAATGGGATTACAGAATTTGCAGCAATATCCGGAAGCAAGGGCATTACTGGATGCCATTTATCAGTATATGGCATCGGATCAATTCATGCCAAAGCAGGAAATATCCATGGATGTAATAGAACAGTTGGTTAGGGCTGTTCCAGCGCCCGATACTGTGCCGGAGTCATGCCCTGATGACGTTTAAAAGCACTACAGAATACACTTTCACAGGAGAATCCGGTCGTAAAACAGATATCCTTGACCGAAAGGCGTGAGTTCTTTAAAAGGTATTTTGCTGTAGCAATGCGCGTATTTCCTTCAAAGGTCAGACTAAGCTCCCCCTTTTGAACATACATTAACAGAAAACTATCAAAAGAATCTCTGGTCAGGCTATAGCCGGGCAGATAAGAGAAGCTTCCACACTGCATTGGGTATAAGAACATATCCAATGCCTGTTTGCTTGGGGAATAGATGAAATAGTCTGAATCCGGTGCAACAAGCTCTTCATGGGATTTCATGGCAGATACCTCCCAAAACTAGTTATGATAAGTTCATGATAAAGAAAAATATTTGGATTTGCAATAGCAAAAAATATAAATGCTTCCGCAAAGGATAGTAATGCTTTTGGCCTTTAAATACGCTATATTTGCAATATCAGGATATATAGATATAGTGATAGAAGGAGGCAATTATGAGCAATGTTGATATTTGGGTAGAAAAGTTGAGCATTCCGACCTATGAGATTGGAGCTGCGGAGAAGAGTCCTATTTTTCTGGATAAGCGTGTATATCAGGGAAGCTGTGGCAAGGTATATCCTTATCCTGCAATTGAGAAAATCAGTGATCAGAAGACAGACAAAGAATATACAGCAGTATGGCTGGAAAATGAATATATAAAGATTATGGTATTGCCGGAGCTTGGAGGAAGGATACAGAGGGCTTATGATAAAACAAATGGCTATGATTTTGTCTATTATAACAAGGTTATTAAGCCGGCACTTGTGGGGCTTACAGGACCTTGGATTTCCGGCGGTATTGAATTTAACTGGCCTCAGCATCACAGACCTTTTTGTGGTGGGCAAATCCTGCGGTTCCGGTAAATGACAATACACAATCTGTGTTCCCACCTGATGTACATGCGGTCATGGATCATGGAAAAAGAGATGTTTCCCGTTTTCCAATTGCAACAGGCATCTATTATAAGAAGGATTATAGTGAAGGCGTAGATATTTCACGCTGGAATATATTACGCTTGTAAATCTTTGTGGAGACCATGAGAAAGCCTATGAGTGCATCATGGGACACCATTTCCATCCATGGGAGAGCCGCGAAGGCAAAGTTACGCTTCTATCGGCTCATTGATTATGGAGAACAGCATTTGGAGGATCAGGTGAAGCTTGAATACTTTGCAGTGTCACTTCCCGATTTCCTGATTTTTGATGAGAATTACACGATGAGAAATCGTGCACACTGTTATTATCTGATGGCACTGGGGAATATCGGACTGGGAGATAAGGAAAAAGCGGCTGATTTCATAAAGAAAGCAGAAGCAATCGAACCATCCCATATGATGTGCAGAGTATATGAAAAGATGGTATACTAAATAAAAAGCATTGGAAAGGACAGATAGGCAGGATGAAGAAGGAAATGATGGTAAATACGGTAAAAATAGCAGGAGCAGCAATCGTCGCGGTGGTGATAGCACAATTACTTGGGCTGGAATTTGCTGTTTCTGCGGGTATTGTTGCCATTCTGACCATACAGCCTACGAAAAAGGAAACCATTAAGACAGCAGCAAGCAGATTGTATGCCTTTGTGGCAGCATTAGGCATCTCATATGCCTGCTTTACATGCATCGGTTTTCGCACAGAGGCATTCTTTGTCTATCTGATTCTTTTTATTTTCTTATGTCAGCGTTTCGGATGGTATAGTGCCATGGCGATGGATTCTGTTCTGATCTCACACTTTTTGTCATTGTCCAATATGGAAATAGAGGCGGTGGTAAATGAAGCAGGAATTTTTATCATTGGTGTTGGTATTGGTATCCTGTTCAATCTTCATCTTTGCAAGAATGTAAGCTATATGGAAAGGCTGAAAACAGAGACAGATGAACAGATTAAAAGGGCATTGCATCGAATGGCAGAGCGGATTTTGGATAAGGATTTATCAGATTATGATGGAAGCTGCTTTCAGGAAATGGGGAATTCCATCATGGAAGCAAAGAAGCTGGCAAGGGCAAATTATCTGAATCAGTTTGACAGCAAGGATACCATGGATATGGAATATATAGCCATGAGAGAGAAGCAGATTCACGTGTTGTATGAAATGTATAAGGAAGTGAGCAATATTCATACAAAACCGGTAACAGCACAGATTATTTCCGATTTCCTTGAGAACATGTCAGTGGTGTACCATAGGGAGAATTCCGGCGAAGAACTGCTGAAGGAATTTTATCAAATGAATGAGAGCATGAAAGCAGCCCCACTTCCCGTAGCAAGGGAGGAATTCGAGGACAGGGCAAAGCTTTATATATTGCTAAGAAATATAGAAGAATTTTTATTACTGAAAAAAGAATTTGCAGATAAGTATTTGCGTAAAAA
>JALEWA010000031.1 GCA_022788085.1 Lachnospiraceae bacterium | reverse complement strand
CAAAGGAGCATGAATTATGGATAACTTTATGGATAAGCTTGCGCAAAGATTCAGCGCACAGGAAGTCATTAAGGCAAATTCCCAGGCAGAGGCTGCGGAGATGAAGAAGTTACAGCTTCAGGTCGCAGAATATGAAAAAATACTACAGGAAATGAGAAAACTGAACTATAAGAATTCAGAACTTTCTGAAAAGATAGATGGTTTAGTTGGCGAGAATGCAAATAAAATCCAGGGATTGCAGGAAGAAGAGACAAAGCTTCTTGCAACGCTTAGAAATCTTACGGATGAACAGACAAGAATACGTGAAGAAGAGCTTGCCCAAAAGGAAGCAGAGCGGGCAGATGAAAATAGAAAAACAGAAGAACAAAAACAGCAGCTGACATCCTTAGAAGAACGTATGAAACAAACTGATGAATTTGTTCATAAAGAGAACGTAAAGGTATACCGTAATGTTCAGGCTGTGGTAGTGGATGAATTAAAGAAGCAGACAGAAACGCTTCTCTTAGAAAATCAGAAACTTGGCTCTAAGCTTAATACTGTTACGATTCTTAGTATATTTGCCATTTTGTTCTCTGTGGCAGGCATTGTATTACAAATTATTTTTGGCATGAACCTTTTGTCATTTTAGGATATGGTGAACAGAATATGGCAAAGATTTCATTTAAACCGGGGAATATGTTGTATCCCCTTCCTGTGGTGATGGTAAGTGTTGCTGATAAGCAGGGGAATTCAGATATCATAACAGTAGCGTGGGCAGGAACAATATGCACGAATCCACCTATGGTGAGCATTTCTGTCAGACCGGAACGTTTTTCCCATCATATGTTGATGGAAACAGGCGAATTTGTGATTAACCTGACAACAAAGGAACTTGTCTATGCCACGGATTACTGTGGAGTTAAGAGTGGCAGGGATGTTGATAAATGGAAGGAAATGAATCTCACTCCTGTTATGGGGAAGGTGGTAAATGTTCCATGCATTGAGGAAAGTCCGGTGAATATAGAGTGTAAGGTCGTAAAGGTTGACAAGCTTGGCTCCCACGATATGTTTACTGCCGAAGTAGTAGCTGTTCAGGTGGATGATGCATATATGGATGAGAATAAGAGCTTCCATCTTTCCAAGGCAAATCCTATTGTATATTCGCATGGAGAATATTACCTGCTGGGTGAGAAGCTTGGAAAATTCGGATATAGCATACAGAAAAAGTCTCAATCAAAAAAAGACAGGATAACGCATAAAAAAGCAGGGAAAATGTCCAAATCTGGAAAAAATACTTGACGAAAATCCAAAAAATCAGTATCATGAAAGAAACAATAGAAAACAGATAAAGAATTATGCCACGAAGATGTAGCATCAAGCCGTAGTCGCTTGATGCTTTTTTTATTCTAATAGTTTGTAATGATAGAAAGGAAGAATCTCACATGAATCAATTAGATAAGAATATAGCAGTTAACTTAAAGAGAATCAGAAAGTCCAAGAATATGAGTCTTGATATGATGGCAGAAAAGACTGGCGTTAGTAAGAGTATGCTGGGGCAGATTGAGCGTGGAGAGTCAAATCCGACAGTGGCTACGATTGCTAAGATTGTAGAAGGGATTCGTGTTCCTTTTGAAGAATTAATCTATCCAAAAACGGATTCGGTTGTAATTATAGATAATGAGAAGCTTCCCGTTTATAAGGAAGAAGAGGGATCCTATCAGGTAAGATCAATTTTTCCTTATGACAGACACCGAAACTTTGAAGTATACGAAACCAAGATAGAACCGGGAGAACGCTGTGAGAGCTTTCTCACGGAAGGAAGCGTATGTGAGTATATTATGGTGTTGCAAGGAAAGCTGACTTTGGAAACAAAGGATGAAATATATGAGGTTGATGCAAATCATGCTATTAAAATAGAAGCAGGGCGTAGTCATTATTATCGGAACAAAGGAACAGAAGAACTGGTTCTGAATATTTTTGTAGCTTTTGAAACAGTCTGTATAAAATAGAATAACAAGAAAAAACGTAATCTTTTGGGCAGGAGATTACGTTTTTTTATTATTTGTTGTCTGCGAAGTGGGCATTTGCAAAAGAGAACCTCGCACAATAGCATTGTCACCGTATTTTTGTCGAATGGAATCAATAGCCAGGTCGAGTTTTTTATTGCGTTCATTTTGTGGTTTTGGTGCCTGATAGGAAAAAAGGTCAAGCTGTATAGGTGCAGTTTCCTCTTTAAGCTTTGTTGCACGTACGCCAAGAAGTCTTACAGGATTTCCGTCCCATAGTTCTGTTAATAGCTCAAGGCTCGCATTATAGAGCGTACTTGTGGTGTTATCCGGTGTAGAAAGAGCCATCTGGTGTGAACAGGAGTGAAAATTGGCATATTTGATTTCTACTGTAATGGTACCCGCATTGGAATGAATCGCTCTAAGACGCGTGGAAACAGATTCGGAAAGGCTTAGAATAACGGGTTTCATTTCTTCAAGGCTTGTAGCATCTTTTGACATGGTAGTGGAATTACCTATTCCCTTTGCCGGAGCCGGAGCTGAGTTTATACCGGAAGAATCTATGCCATTTGCATATTCCCAAAGAAGCTGGCCATGACTCTTTAGATGATACATAAGAAGATTTTTGTCACAATGAGCAAGTTCACCAATCGTAGTGATTCCAAGTTTCTTTAAGGTCTCCTGACTGGAACGGCCGCACATAAGCAGAGCAGAAATAGGAAGCGGCCACATTTTTGTCTCAATTTCTTCCGCATAAAGAGTATGGACTAAATCAGGCTTCTTGAAATCAGATGCCATTTTGGCGAGAACCTTTCGGTTGCTGATACCTACGTTGACGGTAAAACCAAAGGTATCACGAACACCATTTTTTATGATATTTGCAGCCTCTACAGGAGAACTGTATTCATTTCGAATCGGTGTAAAATCCATATAGCATTCATCAATGCTTACCTGTTCTATAACAGGACAATAAGTACAAAGATATTCCATAAGTTCTCTGCTATGAGCTTCATAAGAGGAATGACTTGGGCGCACAATTGTGAGAGAAGGACATTTTTTAACGGCGGAAACAATGGGTTCTGCTGTTGAAATGCCATATTTTTTCGCAGGGATAGATTTTGCAAGGACGATACCATGACGTGTTGAGGAATCCCCTCCGATAATAGAAGGGATTTCACGAAGGTCTACATAGGTGTCCAGAGTTCCGTTGAGCTCAGCCTGCCTCCGCTGGTCAATAGCAGTCCAGCTTAAGAATGCAGAGTTGACATCAATATGAAAGAAAATGGAATCCATAGCAATACCTCCTTGCGAACATACATTCTATACACATTTAATCATGTTTTTATCAATTGTGCAAGAGCAGAATACTTTACAAGCGGGACAAAGACTGATAAAATATAGAAGATTTGTGCTTTGAAATATTGTTTTGAAATTAGAAATTGGAGAAATAGATGAAAAAGATACATCATTACCATAAGAGATTTCGTCTTAGTATGATGAAAGCAGGCACTTTAGCAGTTGTTATTTGTGCATTTTTCTTTCCGTCCTATGTTAAATATGAGAAAAGTGGAAATAATTTCTTTACGGTCAGTCTCAGTGGAGTGACGGTAGGAAATGTAGAAAACGAAGAACTGGCAGAGGACTGTATGATGGAAGCACGAAGAATGCTTGCATCAGAAAGCGATGACCTTGTTTTTATTGATACAGATTTGCAGATAAGTGGTAAGGAAACGATTTGGGGTAAGGTAGATGACACAAAAGATATTATAGCTAATATGGCAGATATCATGAGAGGGCATGTAAAGGAAACACTGCACCGGTCATATACCGTAAAGATCAATGAGACTTCTGTAAACCTTGCATCATATCAGGATGTGTATACTTTATTGGAGCAGGCGATAGCGCCGTATGATACGGAAGGTGCCTATGAGGTTAAGCTTGTTTTGGATGACGCCAGAGAGGTTAATGTACTGACAACGCAGCTTCAGACAAAGGATGAAAGTGCGACAGAGGATGAACTTAGGGAAAGTGCAGGTATCGAAGCAACTTTTGAGGAAATGCTAAAGGCTGTGGAACCGGAAGGGGAAAAAGATTTCGAAGATTATAAACTGGGATTGATTGACATAAGCTATGCTGATAAAATAGAAATAGTAGAGGCATACTTATTGGAAGAAGAGCTGCAGACGGTGCAGGAGGCAGTAGATCTTGTAACTAAAGAACAGGAAACACAGATTATCTATAAGGTACAATCAGGCGATACCTTATCTGAAATTGCATTAGAAAATAATATTCCGATGGATGAATTGATTGCCATTAATGATGCATTAGAGGATGAGAATACAACAATCCGTGTAGACCAGGAGCTTGTTATTACTGTTCCGGAACCTGATTTGTCTATCATCTGGAAGGATGAGCAGATTTATACCGAGGATTACGAGGCAGAAGTACAATATGTACCGAATGATGATTGGTATACCACGCAAAAGGTTACTTTGCAGGAGCCTTCTGCGGGAAGACGTAAGGTTGCGGCAGTGATAACCTATAAGAATGGACAAGAGCAGAGCAGGGAAATCCTTATGGAGGAGGTTTATGCAGAGGCGGTTCCTAAGATTGTAGAAAGGGGTACTAAGATTCCGCCAACCTATATTAAACCTATTTCCGGAGGAAGACTAAGTTCCAACTTTGGTTCCAGAAGTGCACCTACAAAGGGAGCATCTACGAATCATAAGGGTGTTGATTGGGCTGTGCCAATAGGAACCACTGTTGTGGCATCAAATGCAGGTACTGTTGTACAGGCAGGTTGGGTAAGTGGTTATGGTTATGCTGTTTATATTAATCATGCTGACGGAAGGCAGACACGATATGGTCATTTAAGTAAAGTACTTGTAAAGGTTGGACAGACTGTAGACCAGGGACAGAAGATTGCTTATAGTGGTAATACGGGACGAAGTACCGGACCACATTTGCACTTTGAAATCAGAATCAATGGAACAGCAGTAAATCCATTAAAGTATTTGAATTAGACATGATGATAAGAATGGGCTAATAGTCTGAAAAAGGGAAAAATTTACCAGACAAGTCAATTAGTTTACAAAAGGAATTTTTTGATGTATACTGTGTCAGAAACAAATTTTATAGGAATGTGAAAAGGGAACTATATCAAATGGTATAGGGTTCATATGAGGTGTGCGATGGAACAATACGCAATTAAGGGTGGAAACCCTTTAGTTGGCGAGGTTGAAATTGGCGGTGCTAAGAATGCAGCGTTAGGAGTTTTAGCCGCAGCTATTATGACTGATGATACTGTTATTGTAGATAATATACCCGACGTAAGAGATATTAATGTTTTGTTGAATGCGATGGAAAGTATCGGTGTTGTTGTGAACAGAATAGACAGACACACGGCAAAGATTAATGCATCCATGATATCGGCATTTGTAATTGAAGATGAGTTTATTAAAAAGATTAGAGCCTCCTATTATTTATTAGGAGCATTACTTGGAAAATATAAGCATGCAGAGGTTGCCCTGCCGGGCGGCTGTAATATTGGCAGCAGAAAGATTGATTTGCATATCAAGGGCTTTAAAGCTCTTGGGGCTGAAGTAAAGATTGAGCATGGATTGATTATTGCAGATGCTCAGAGACTGAAAGGTGCACATATCTATCTTGATACGGTATCCGTAGGAGCTACCATCAATATTATGCTTGCAGCAGCGCTGGCAGAAGGAAAGACCGTTATTGAGAATGCAGCAAAGGAACCGCATGTTGTAGACGTTGCCAATTTCCTGAATTCCATGGGAGCTAATATTAAGGGAGCAGGTACCGATGTAGTAAGGATTACAGGTGTACAGAAGCTTCATGCATCAGAATATGCGATTATTCCGGATCAGATCGAGGCAGGGACATTTATGCTTGCTGCAGCAATTACTAAGGGTGACATTACGGTTAAGAATGTCATTCCAAAGCATCTGGAGTCGACAACAGCTAAGTTGATTGAGATGGGATGTCAGGTAGAGGAATCTGATGATGCAGTCAGGGTAGTAGCCTCCAGAAGATTGGAAAGTACACAGGTTAAGACATTGCCATATCCTGGATTCCCGACAGATATGCAGCCGCAGATTTCTGTTGCACTTGCATTGGCAAATGGAACCAGTATCGTGACGGAAAGTATTTTTGACAACCGTTTTAAATATGTAGATGAATTGGCCAAAATGGGTTCTAATATTAAGGTTGAAAGTAATACTGCAATTATAGAAGGTGTAAGTCATTTTACCAGTGCGGATCTGACAGCTCCGGATTTACGTGCAGGAGCAGCACTTGTACTTGCCTGTCTGACCGCAGATGGCTTTAGCACGGTAGATGATATCAAGTACATTGAAAGAGGCTATGAGGATTTTCATATTAAGCTTCAGTCACTTGGCGCACAGATTGATAAGGTCATGTCAGAAAAAGATCTTCAGAAGTTCAAACTGAAGGTTGGGTAATAATAAGATGTTCTTTTTGAATGAAGAACTATTGACACAGTATATAAATCAGTATATCATGTAAATGATATGACAATTCCATATTGTGAAAAATCTCTTATTCAGAGTGGTGGAGGTACAAAGGATCTGTGAAGCCACGGCAACCCCCATAAGAGGAAGGTGCCAACCTGAGCGAGTAATGCTATTATTTTTAATAGCTCGAACAATAAGAGGATTTGATTATCGAGAAACTAGTCACGTCCGCTTATGAAGATAAGCGGATTTTTTTAACCCTATTTTAAGGAGGAAATACAAATGGAGAAATTATTATTTACTTCAGAGTCAGTAACAGAAGGACATCCTGACAAAGTTTGTGATGCCATTTCTGATGCCATTCTTGATGCATTAATGGCACAGGATCCTATGAGCCGTGTTGCCTGCGAGACAGCAGCATGTACAGGATTTGTATTAGTAACAGGTGAAATCACAACAAAAGCTTATGTAGATATTCCAAAGATTGTACGTGAGACAGTAAAGGAAATCGGTTATGATAAGTCAGAGTATGGCTTTGATGGCAATACCTGTGCTGTTTTTACAGCTATTGATGAGCAGTCCGGTGACATTGCTATGGGTGTTGATAAGGCACTTGAAGCAAAAGAGAATAAGATGAGTGATGAGGAAATCGAAGCAATTGGTGCCGGAGATCAGGGTATGATGTTTGGTTATGCAACTAACGAGACAGAGGAATATATGCCATACCCGATTTCACTTGCACATAAGCTTGCATTACAGCTTACCAAGGTTCGTAAGGATGGTACTTTAAAATATTTAAGACCGGATGGAAAGACACAGGTTTCTGTAGAATATGATGAAAATGGCAAGCCTAAGAGATTAGAGGCAGTTGTATTATCAACACAGCATGATGAGGATGTAACACAGGAACAGATTCATGAGGATATTAAAAAGCATGTATTTGATGTGATTCTTCCTGCTGAATTAGTTGATGCAGATACAAAGTTCTTCATCAATCCTACCGGACGTTTTGTTATCGGTGGACCTCATGGTGATGCCGGTCTTACCGGACGTAAGATTATCGTAGACACCTATGGCGGATATGCTCGTCACGGCGGCGGAGCATTTTCCGGTAAGGACTGTACGAAGGTAGACAGAAGTGCTGCTTATGCTGCCCGTTATGTTGCTAAGAACATTGTAGCAGCAGGTCTTGCTGAAAAGTGCGAGATTCAGTTATCTTATGCAATCGGTGTAGCACAGCCAACCTCTATCAATATTGATACCTTCGGAACAGGCAAGCTTAACAGCGAGAAGCTGGTAGAAATCGTTCGTGAGAACTTTGATCTTCGCCCAGCCGGAATTATCAAGATGCTTGACTTGAGAAGACCAATTTATAAGCAGACAGCAGCTTATGGACATTTTGGACGTAACGATCTTGATCTTCCTTGGGAGAAACTTGACAAGGTAGAAATCTTAAAAAAGTATTTATAATATGAAAAAATAAGAAAACACCGGATACTGCTATGGAAGTCCGGTGTTTTTATTGTATAATGATTAACAGAGGTTGGGGAACAAAAGTATAAGGAAATTGTATTAGCTATTTTAGGAGTAGTAACGATTTTGGTTAAAATATTGTAAACAGGAGAAAAACGTGAAAAAGAATATTGTTTTTGACATGGGAAATGTTCTGACCAGATACAGCATGGCGGAGTATATCCGAAAATATACAGACTCTGAAGAAGGCTATCAAATTCTGAGAAATGAAGTATGTGCTTCGGTAGAATGGATTCAGATGGATCGGGGAACTTTAACAGATGAGGAAGCAATTGCTTCTATCTGCAAGCGTATTCCACAGGAGTATCACGCTCTGGTAGAACGTTTTATCTATGAATTTCGTATGGAGCAGGAACCGAATCCACCGATGGAAAGCCTGGTACGCAGATTAAGCGAAGCAGGATATGACTTATATTTGTTATCGAATACATCCAAGCGCTTTCATAAGTTCTCCAGGAATATTGATTCCATTTCCTATATGAAGGGAATCTGGATATCCTGTGAGCATGGATTTTTGAAGCCGGAAAAGGAAGCATATCTTGATTTTTTTGAACGATTTAGTCTGAAACCGGAGGAATGTATTTTTATTGATGATTCGCCGGCAAATATAGAGGCGGGAATGCGTCTGGGGATGGAAGGAATCGTGTATCATGGGAATGTGGAGGAGCTTGAGAGGAAGCTGCTTGCAATGATAAATTAGAATGCTTTACCACTTTCCAATTCCTTTAAAATGAATTATGATTAGCATAGACAACGAGAACGAAGTACAAGGAGGAGCAGCATGGCATTCACACATCTGCATGTGCATACGGAGTACAGTCTTTTAGACGGCTCTAATAAGATAAAGGAATATGTAAAGCGCTTAAAGGAGCTCGGTATGGACAGCGGAGCCATTACAGACCATGGTGTCATGTTTGGTGTCATTGACTTCTATAAGGAGGCAAAGGCACAGGGAATTAAGCCAATTCTTGGCTGTGAGGTTTATGTTGCG
>JALEWA010000019.1 GCA_022788085.1 Lachnospiraceae bacterium | reverse complement strand
TATGTTTCTCAGCTCTCTGCGCTGCTTTTCTCTTCGTAGTACCAAATAATCCTTTTCCCTTTTTCTTCTTCATTCTTCTACTGTCCTTCTACCCAGAGCATTCACTCCCGGACCTTATTCCTCCTAGTAACAATTTGTATCAAGTATATCAAAGTTAGCACTGCAAAACAACTGCCATTTTTTCTCAAGGACTTAGCAGTAAATACTAAGTCCTGCCTCTCCATTTCAGGAATAAAACACAGCAATTCCCATCATAATACAAATAATTCCTAATACTTTTCTAACAGAAAGCTTTTCACCGAAAAAGAACCAGCTCAATACGGGAACGAAAACATTTCCCAGGGATTCCATAACCGGTCCGTTCTTATAATCCATACCACCATACGCATAAACACTGATAAGCATCGATAAAAAAAGCATTCCATAGCCACCAATCACCCACGGATTCAGATACTCCCTGATTACCGAAGCATGTTCCTGTAAAGCACTTTTCTTCAACAATATCTGTGAAACGGATGCTACACTGACAGACAGCAGCATACATAACAGGTAATGATTAATCATGCTGTTCGCCTCCTGCTGCATCCATATTTACCACGATTGTTCCCAATAGCACCAATAATACTCCAAGGACATTACGCAACGTGATTTTGTCATGGAAAAATATGACAGCCCATATCATTGACCATAAGATTGCCATCGAGCGGTTCGCATACGCTACCGACAGATCAAATCTTTTTATCATCTGCTGCCATAATACTGCATAAACTGCTAAAATGGCAAATTCTAATCCCAGAAACAGGAAAAATTTTATCGGTGTTTCCTTGTTTGCTGATGCAAACTTTGCCATTACACTTGACACTGTATAAATAATAATAATCGCCTGCAGTAAAATAATATTTTTTAATGTTACTCCTTTATGCTTCATGCCTGCTCCCATCTACATTGAAAAATCGCCGGCCTTTCCTTTTCCAGAAGGTCAGCGATTTTCTACATTTTCTGATTACTATTGTGCTATTATAACATCTTTATACACAAGTGCATATGCAGTAGATGGATAATCAGTCGTAAAGGTCAATGTACCATCATCCAAATCCTCATCTGCCAAAATATTCACTACACCATTCCCAAGCTGAATCAGCGAGAATTGTCTTCCCGGATACTGAAAAGCTGCCGGTATCGTCATCTTATAGGTAAGAGGTGTATCCGTATTCTTCACAATTCCCTTTGCATTGTTTACAGCCATATTATAAGCTGTCACATACGTATTATCACCAAGAACTATGGAAAATATCTCTAATGCTGTCTTTCCCTGCTGCTTACTTACAATGCTTGCATTCATGGTATACTCCGGTTTCGGACTTACAAAGCTCAATTCACTCTGGTAATTAATAACCGGATAGTGGGGATTATAATAGGTTGACTTTGCATCTGTTGGTGCCAAATTCACGATTTTTGGCAATACAGTATTCTGTACCCAGGAAGTCATATAATAATTATCTAATCTGTAATTATAGGTTCCATTATTCTTCTGCATGAAAGCAACAATACTATCCAGACTGTTATATGGAACGTTTCCTATGTTACGGCTTACGATATTCGTTCCTTTAAATGAGAAGATACATTCCTCTGGCGCTCCGGCAAATGCAGAAGTATCTTCAAGGAAAGCACTAACCGGCATCGTTACATCATGCAGCTTGGTCATATTGGAAAATGCCTCTGCTCCTATGGAAGTAATCTCGTCAGAAATGATAATAGAGTAAATAACTTTATTGTTCCAAGGTCTGTTACCGAGCATATCCCTGCTATAAGAAGGAACTGCTCCTTTTCCCTGAATATACAGGGTATTTCCCTGAATAACTGCCTTTAATTCTGTTCCCTGGCCATCGGTATATGTCCAAGCCTCTTTTCCTGATATCTGTGTCCACACCGATCCTTCTGCCGCATTTACTTTACATGGTACGGCTAATGTTATCACCATTACCAGGGCACACAACATACTAATAAACTTTTTCATACGATAATATCTCCTTTCGCTTATCTCCCCAAGTCTAATCTTTCGAATTTACTTTTATCGTAGCTATTTACAATCATTTTACAATTCCATGATTTTCATGTCAACAGCCTTTTGCTCCTGACTCCCTCTATTTTGCGAACTTTAGCATGTCCTCATCTAAAAGACCCTGTTCCAGATAAACATTATAATAATTATAATCCATATAAATATAATATCCGGCAACAAAATCCTTTAAGAAATAATTCTGCTCCTCCATGCTGCCACGCATCTCCTTCGCCGAAGACAGTACTACAAAAGCGCAATGCTCATTTCTTGCCTGAACAGCAATCTCCTCAGCATCATAAACCTCTGCCTCCATGGCATCAAACAGGGCATTCGAGAAATTCCAGCGCTCCACAATAATATTCCTTCCATATGGGGTAAAAATATCCCCTGTATACTGCCTTAAGAACGGCAGAAGTTCCGCCGGGAAAACGGCAATTGGTTTGTACTTCTCCATGCTTACCGCATCAGCCACATCAATCACCATCTGTGGAATATGGTAGGCATTCGATGCGTTAAAGTGCAGTGTGTTCTTATAGACAAATTTTCCATTCATGCAAATAACAAGGACAATCAGAATCCCAACAAGAATCCGGCTTACTGTCTTTTTCATACGAATCAGCAGCCTGACTCCCCCATAGCAGAACAGCAGTCCAATCGGCAAAGTCCAGTATACACGATAATAAATTTCCTCATCCATCTTCTGCCCAATCCATGCATAAAGCGGACAGAAGAATACCGCAACAAGCGCAACGGATAAGTAAAGCAGTACTGTTCTGATTCTTCTGTCTCTCTCCACAATCCAAAGAACAATCAATGCCAATAAAAAGAGAGGAAGCAGAAAGCTTTCATTGTTATATAAACACAAGTCCTCCCAGGCAACCATCATAGCTTCCTTCATGACACTCCCCCTTTCTAACGGATGACCAGATAACAAACAGCAATCAGAATGCATGGCAGGCAGCACGCTCCCATAAGCAATACCGTTTTGGCACTTTTCTTCAACCACCCAATCAATACTGCAGCCAAGCCTACTACTGTTGGCACAAGCATAAAAGATACGCTTGTCGCAAAGACAGCAGAAATAATGGCCATAACGAACAGAATCCAGCTTCCAATCTTTGGCTTTTTATCAGAAAGATAAATCAGGCAAAGCAACAGCGTTGGCAGAATCACTCCCGCCATCAGTCCTTTTCCCTGCCATGTTCTTGTCATAATAAAGGTTTCCGATGTATAGATTGAAACATTTCCAAAAGCAAACCAAACTGCAAGAAAAATCAACAGCAGAGGCTGCCATCCCTTATTCCCGGCAAGCAGCCTCTTCCCAATTTGCCCATAAACGCAATACATCAGAAGAAGCCATGCCGGTGCCAAAACACTATGTGCGATGATCGCAGGATGTATGCCACTGAGTCTTGACATCCATGCAATATATATTGGTGTTGGTGACAGGGCATGTCTGATATCCAAAGAATAAGGATAGCCTGTATAATTATCTCTTAGATACATCGTATCAAAGGTATTTGTCATCACCGATTGAGCCACATAATAAGAATCATCACCATCATAGTATTCCAGGAAAACAGAAGCCAGAATCTCTGCTGCTATGAAAAGCACCGCAACAGCCCATCCAAGCTTTGTCCAAAAGGACATCTTCTTAATCCTGCCCATATCAGGAAGAAAGCCCTTTATAACACTGCGTCCACACCATATGGATATGCCCAGAATAATTGCCAGTACAATACTATATACGACAACAACCTCTGTAAAGCTTCTTTCCAATAAAATAAAAGGAACAGAAACCAGTTCAAATACAGAAAAACTTACAAACCACCCGCAAAGATATGTCATTGCAGGTGTTCTTTGAAAGCTGTTCATATACTTAACCGGAACTATTCCTAATAAAAAGGGAATTACTGTCACAAGTAAAATCAGAATACACCAATGTAAAATCTGCACTTTTGTATTTACTCCTTATCTGTATTTCCACCCTCCAAGAAACGCTTCGAAATTCTCGGATATATGTATTTCCACGACATCACGCCTGTAAAAACGGCAATCAGAAAAGCTCCCAATACATCCGTAGGATAATGAGCCCCATTATAAAGTCTTGATAATGCGATCAGCGTTGATAACACGACTGCCGGAATCCCATAACGTTTTGGCATGCACAAAAGCATCACAACCGCTACCGCAAAAGAAGAACCGGTATGTCCTGACGGAAAGGAAAAATCCCCGGGCTTATCTCCCAGTAAAAGAAGCTCTGTATTTGCTATATAAGGTCTTGTCCTCTGTACAATATTTTTTATAAGAACATTCACTAATATAAACTCGGAGGATAACGATACCAGTGCCGTAACTCCTACATGGCGGTATTTTCGCCATAGCAGAAGGACAATAACGGTAACTATCGCTAACATACCTCCGGTATTTATATAAGACAAAAAGGGCATAATCCGATCAAACACCTCTGTTCGGACATTTTCCTGTATCCACATAAGAAATGTGGCTTCCAGTTGATTCAAACTTTCCATACTACTCCACTTTATTCCAATCTACAAATTACTGCTTCTGGCTATAATACAGCGACAACTCTGCTGCAATATGCTCACCCAGAACTTTATTTCCACTGTCTGCAGGATGAAGTCCATCCGCTGTATAGGTGCTGCTCGTTGCCGCATCCGTACAATCCATAAAGCCGGTATTATACAACTCAATCAAATGATATCCATTATCATTTACTACCTTACGCAGCATGTCCATGTACTCTGCAAGACCGGGTGAGGTAGTAATATCTGTATAAGTACTATTCGCTGTCTTTGATACATTATACATTGTAACAAAGAAAACTTCCTGGTTTGGATAATTTGCCTTCAATTGCTTCATAACATACCGTAATGAGCCAACATATCCCGCAGTACTTTCCGTTGCATAATAATCGCCATATCGTTTATTTTCCCGATTAGTCAGATAGTCGTTAACGCCAAGGAAAATGACGGCAATATCTGCACTGTTATTAAACATATTTCCCATGCTCAGACTAAAGGCAAGCTCCTCACCTGCATAATCCGAAAACATTCTTCCCGCCTTACCATTATTCATGCAGTTTGCAAATTTCAAATAATCATTTACATAATTCACATAGCTGATGTAATTGCCGTCTGCATCCTTTTCTCCACAAATACCTTCCGTGATACTATCTCCCAAAAACTGTACTGACTTAATAGAAAAATCATATGTATTGTTAGCAAGAATCTGTTTGTCAATCTCGTTGATTTTCTGTGTCTTCTCCAAAGAATTTGGTAACGCATAAAGCTCTTCCCTGGATGCTGCCAGAGAAGCCTGTAATTCCTTTCTTGCAGCCTTTTCACCTTCTGTGAGTTCAGAAACCGGCTTCTCTTCTGAAGAAGGAGCCTGTGTCGTTTCTTCTGTACCTGGAATTTCTGTGCTTTCCTGTGTTTGTGTTCCTTCAACCGGTACCGCCTCTGAAGCCGGTACGGATTCCTGCGCAAATACGCTTTCTGCATCCTCCACTGCTACCGATGACTGTGCACCATCTGTCTTATAAATACAGTCTGCACAGCCTTCGCAGGTACAAGTACATTGATTACTTACATTATCCTGTTTTCCACACGCCGACAATGCCAGCATACTAATAGCCAGCATCATTACAACATATTTCTTTTTCATAATACTCTCCCATCTATATAATCGCCTATATTTATCTTATGGATACACGATTACCTGCTTAATCTTGCAGCCTGCTTCAGGCAGGCTGCTTCTGCGAAACGATTATCTGACATATAAAAAGCCTCAAGCTCCTTAGAACGTTCATCAAGAAGCTCATAACGTGCTGTCAGATTTCCGGGGTGGAACATGAGTTCCAGACTTTTGTTTCGTTTCTTTGCATATTTTTTATATTGCGGCAAAAGAGCTTCCACCACTTCCATTTTCATCTCACAAGTAAAGAAAATACCAAAAAATACCGGACTGTCGATATTTCTCTGTTGTAAGAGTTTTCTGTTTCTATCTGCATGTATGCGCAAAATGCCCCATTTCACCCAGTTTATTAAAGGAACCTTAAACCACATGGATGGAGTCTTTAACAATGGCAGTACAGGATCTACCGGAATTCGTATTTCCTTAGTTCTTAGTGATTTCTCATCAAGAACCTCCAGCAAAGCCTCCATGACAATTGGTATCATATGATAATGCTGGTGCGAATCAATCGCAGTAATATGATAATCATACTTTTGCGTCACTGCATCTATCTGTGCAATAATCTCTGCTTTCAGCTGATTCTTAAGCTTCTGCCGTTCTTCGCCCTTCTTGGAATAGCTCCACTTCAGTAACTGTACAAAAGAACAGGCAAAATATCCGGTCGCATCCACCAGCATATTCACTTTCTCCTGTTCTGCAACAGGTTTTCCTTCCACAAAATTCAAATGTAATACTCTGCGGATTCTGTGCTCACTGTCCGTTTCCTCCAGCACGCGCAGGCATTCTCCTAACTGCGGGACATTTGGCAGCACACTGATACTGTTTAAGGCTCCCTGCGAATAGCAGGAAAGGATCTTCGCAGATTGTTCCAGCGAAACACCATAATCATCCGCATGAAAATATATTATCTCATTGTCCATCTTCTTGTTTATTTCCCTTATCCTCTCTTCTGGTAAATCGGATAAATTTCACATTCGTTGTAAAATATCTCTTCCACAGGCGAGACGGATCCTGAAGCAGTCTGTAAAACCATTCCATAGATATCTTCTGCATCCACATCGGTGCACGTTTAATGTAACCGGCAAGATAATCAAAGCCGGCACCAACACCAATCATAACACCATTTAACCGATCCTGATGTTCATACATCCATTCTTCCTGTTTTGGAGCGCCAAGTCCTACCCATATAAAATCAGGTTTTGACTCATTGATGAGATTCACGATCATCTCGTCCTCTTCTTTGGTCAGTTTACGAAATGGAGGTGAATACATACCTGCAATCTGCATATCGGAATAATCTCTTTCAATCACTCTTTTCATACTGTCAAGTGTCTGCTGTGTCGCACCATAAAAGAAATGACGGTATCCTCTCTTTTCAGAAACACGGAAAAGCTCAAGCATCAAATCGGGTCCCGTAACACGCCTCGCATCCTTAAAACCCTTTTTTCTGCTATAGCTTGATAAGGGTGCTCCATCCGGTAATGCCATCGCTGCGCCATTTTGTATCTCACGATATCTCTCATTCTCATAGGACATAACTGTCGTGTGAACATTCGAAACGCAAATATACTTTCCCCGCAGTTCCTCTATATGTGCATTGATGTATGAAATTGTATCCTGCATATTAGTGACACTGATATTTGTTTTCAATATCTCACAATGTCGCAAATCTTCCATAGCTTTCCCTTTAATCATGTAATCCATCAAATTTATCGTAACTATCCGGTCCATTCATAGTTACACTTTATCTATCATATAGAAATCAAATCTCTTACCATACATTATACCCAAATTCGTTCTGATTATAGCATTATTATGACAACATAGTCAACCATAGTAACTATATATGTTTCAATAGCGCACAAACAAAAAAAGGCTATTTAGAGCCTTTTCTTGCCAATACTGTATATACAGTCATAAATAAAATTTTAATATCCAGAGCTAATGACCAATTATCGATATATTCCAGATCAAGCTTTACAATCTCTTCAAAATCCTGAATATCACTTCGTCCACTTACCTGCCACATTCCGGTAAGTCCGGGAGTAATACTCATTCTTCTTCGATAATATCCATTATACTGTTCAAATTCATCCTCTGTCGGTGGACGTGTACCCACAAGACTCATATCACCAAGAAAAATATTAAAGAACTGAGGTGTTTCATCAATACTTGTCTTACGGATAAAATTACCTACCTTCGTAATACGCGGGTCATTCTCCATCTTGAACATAAGTCCCTTTACCTCGTTTTGCGCCTCTAATTCCTTCTTGCGTTCTTCTGCATCTATGTACATGGAACGGAACTTCCAGATCTTGAATCTTCTTCCATTTTTACCAATTCTCGTCTGTGAGAAGAATACCGGCCCCGGCGAATCAATCTTGATTGCAAGAGCCACAAACGGTGTAATGATACAGGTTATGATGATACCAACCAGAGAACCGACAATATCTATCAACCGCTTCACCAGCAGCTTTCTGGAATCCATTGTTTTCAGGGTAAAAGAAATAACGGAATAGCCGGCCATCTGCTGCACCGTAGTATTCGGAGTGTAGTGACTGAAAATATCTACATTATAGTGGCAGACAAGTCCCATTTCCTCAAACTTCGTAACCATTTCACGAATCTCAAGTATCGGCACACCGGGAAGGCAGATAAATACCTCATCTACCATCATCTGACAGACAACGTCAAACAAATCATCCTTAGAAGCTACAACCGGAACTCCTTCACATGTAGTTCCCTGCTTATCCGTGTCATAAAATGCAACTGCTGTGATATCACGATCCCATGCATTTTCCTTCTTGAACTTGTTGATGACTTCACTTCCCAGCATATCAATCGTCAATACCATCATCTTCGTATTACTGTTGCTCTTCTTGTAATAGTTGAGCATAAATTTCTTGAAAATGATATGCGCTACAAACGTAATCACCGTATTCGTAACAAAGAAAATCGCATAAATCAAACGTGAGAACTCATACGCCTGCTGAGTCAGGTACAGAACCAATACCAGCCCAAGCATAATGACTGCGGTATAACGTGCCGTACAGAATAATTCACGCCAGTTTTTACGTTCAAAAAAGTCTCTGTTTCCATCAAAGAACAGAGTGTACAGCAGGCACAAGATCAAGATGTAAGCACCTACCGTAGAGTGATAACCCTTAGGATATATCTCCTTAATCAGGTCAAATCGCAAGACCAATGCCAGCCAGTAAGCGACAAGAACACTTATCATGTCAATAAGCAAAAGGCTGTAGGTCTCAATCATTTTGTTTCTTCTTCTGATGTTTTCCATTTTTCCTCTATCGCTCTCCAAATATTTAATAAAAACTTCATATCAAATGGGATTATAGCACAAGAAAAAGCACTCTGTAAATCCAAATAGAGCGCTTTTCTCATCTTCGGCATAATATCTTAATTATGATATTCTATAAATCCAAAAATTAGGAATTTTGTGCATTCTATGGCTTATATCGACCAAATAAATTCATAAACAGGATTTTCATCAGTTCACTGTTTCCCTTAAAAAAGCTGATTTTCGTCGGGGTCTTACCTTCCTTCGGATATGCTCTTGTCACAGGAATCTCGCATGCCCTGAATCCCAGCTGTGTTGCACGAACAGACAAATACGCCAAAAGCTCATACGTCATAAAAATATCCCTCAAAGGCTTTACCCGCTCATCAGACAAATACCTTGCAGAATATGCACGGTAGGCATTGGTTGTATCCGTAAAGCGCTGACCTGCCGTCAGGGAAATAACCGGAGCATGAATAAGCCTTACCGATACATTCCTGATCCATGGTGTATTGATTGCCTTTCCACCCTTAATAAAACGGGAACCCTGAATAAAATCATAGCCCTCTTTCAATTTTTCGATAAAATGCGGAACGTCTTCAATACTATCCTTATCATTGCCGTCAATCGTAATAATTCCCTGATAGCCTCTTTGCAATGCCCACCAGATTCCCATGCGAAGCTGTGCACCCTGTTTACCGGCATCCTGCTTTACTAAAAGAGTGTTCACCTCAAGATTCTTTAGCACTCTTTCTTCTGTACAGCCATCGGTAGAGCCGCCGTCGCAGATTACGATATCGGCATAAGAGGACACCTTATACTCCTTTGCCCTCTCTAATTCTCTTTTGATTCGTTCCCCCTCATTAATAATGGGAATCAGTACCACATAATCCTTGGTCTTCGGTGCATATTCCGTGCACACAAACTTCGGTACCCCGTCCTGTTTCTCATAAATCATCCAAAAATCTCCTTCACATAACACATGATTTCTTCCATCAAGGCTTCTTCAAACCTTTCCTGTTTTCCCATTTCAATCGAAACAAAACCGGAATACGCATTTTCCCTTAAGAAGCAGGCAAGTTCCTTATGGAGACTTCTTTGTTCGATTGGCTTTAATCCCGGCTCACTGATATGCACATGGTTAATCCACGCTGCCTTTCCTTCCAGTTCTTCCACTGCTTCTTTGTTATGGATCATCGTTCCCACATCCAGATTGAGCAGAAATCCCTTCTCATCCACTTCTTCTATCAGCTGCAGGGCACTTCCCGTATCATTCACATAATTCGTATGATAAATTGGCGGATTTGCTTCCATGCCAATCGCGGTTCCCTTCTTCGCCGCATAGGCGCCTAATTCCTTAAAAAAAGGAATTGCTTTTTTTTCACTTACCCCATCCGGTACAGCACGGTTTCTTGGACAACCAAATACAAGATTCTTACATCCAACCGCAGCTGCAAAATCAATTGCTTCCTTTGTATACGTAAGAAGAGCTGCTCTCTCCTGCTCACTTCCAAATATCTTCTCCTGCCTGCCAAACCAGATAGACTGCATGGAAGGAATGCAGAGTCCATATTCTGCCTTTAATTCTTTTAGCCACCCGGAAGCCTCTTCCAGCTTCTCATAAGGCTGCTCCGGGAAAATCCGCGTCGGTGCTATTTCCAATCCCTCATATCCCAAACACTTCATTCTTTCGTACATCTTCGCATCCTGCTCTGCAGTCCATGCGATATTTGATATTGCAAGCTTCATGCCTGACACCTGCCTTCTTCCTGATTTATAAACGCAGCAATTTTCTGTAAAATCTGTTCCTTATCACAGATATAGCCATTACTGCCTCCAAACAGCTTATCGTATTTTGTCCTGTAATCATAAACAACAGGTGTACCTCCAAGCTCATTCACAAAGTCTTCCCCTGTCAGAAATTCATACACCTGTGCTGCCGAAACCGGCTCTGTTGCCGGATGCCACAGTCTGATATCGTTCTCAAGTGCAAGCCTGATATCATCCCATAAACGTTCTAACGGATAAAACTGGTATACATTTCTGCTGTCCGTAAAGTTCAAGGCAGTAAAGGAGAGCTGTCTGAACCGCTCCTTTAGAACATCCCGCATCTTACAGGAAAGCTCCTTGCATTTATAAAAACCATTGTCCTGCAATTCATAACATTGGTTCAGCAACGGCTCTCTTGCAGCCAATTCCTGAAACTTTGTTTCCTTCAGCATAAAAGGAATTACATGAATATAATCATAAATAAAATTCTTCTTAATATTGATGCCGAAAAGTCCCGGCAAACGGATAATCAAGGCATCCGGATAATTCTCCCTTACCCAGCATTCAAGGCGGTAACGGTTCAAGCCATAAGCATGAAGCCCTTCGCAGTCGATCGCATCATCCTCATTCACATCAACCGGTGTCTTCCAGACATCAACCGTAGAAATCAGAACAAGCCTTTTTGGTGCTATCCTTCTGATATTCTCCTTCGCCTGTTCAATAAGCTCCATATCTTTTTCAGGAGCGTTGTTCGCAAGATATTTTTCTGCACGGAGGCCGGAATAGATTAGTAAATCCGGCTCTAACCCAAAGGCTTCTTCTATATTTTTCGAATTGAATGCTTTGTCAATCTGTCCCCCGGCATAAATGTTGCTTCCTACAAACCCTGTATATCCGACTAACGCTACCATTACAAATTCCTCCTATTTCGTAAGCTTCTCAATGCTCTCAAAGCTGTATTTCTTTCTCTTAAATACAAGATCCACAAGGATCTGTAAGTATTTGATAATGATGGTAAGAATACCAAACAGTCCAAAGAAGGCAAATGCCATAAAGAATATCGTCGTTGTCCAGCCTGCTACCGGCGTGCTCAGAAGATAAACCACCACAGAATAAGCAGCGACCAGAACAGCAACCAGCATCATAATAACTGTCATGGTAACAGAAAATCGATAGCCTATTTCCGTAAAAAGAATCAGGGAATCGACTGCCAGATCCTGCCTGTATTTTTTCTCCCTTCTGTCGATTCTGTCATCACCGCCCTTTGATATGACTTTATATCGAAGATTACTTGTCTTGAGTCCACAATTAGCATATACTGCCTTACGGTATGGAACCGTCTTATTCATGCTGCTGATACGGTTAATCACTCTCCTGCTGAGTACCCGAAAACGTTCCGTACACATCTTGTAGGAATAATCTGCAAATTTATTGAAAATATAGTAGAAAACATTAGATGACGTCTTCTGCTTACGGTCGGGAGAGGCGCTGACAATATCATATCCCTCAAGTGATTTGCGGTATACCTTCATAATCTCCTCCGGTGCAAAGTCAAACACCGTAGAATCAAATTCCAGCACAAAATCACCAATTGCAAGGTCAACTCCTGCATTCATGGCAACCTCAAGTCCATGAAAATAGCTCATATTCAATACCGAAACTGAGGTATGTACCGCTTCCTTACTAACCCTCTTAATTACTTCCACACTATCATCATTCGAATCATCATTGACGCAGATAATCTCCGAATGTTCAAAATACTCCTCCATCACCTTCATAACTGTTCTCAAGAAGGCTTCGATACGTGCCTCGGCATTATGCACATAAATGACTGCCGACATGAAATTCTTTTCTTTATTCATCACTTAATACCTCATCCAAATCATACACTGTATTAATCTTTCCTGAAAGAACTCCTACAAAGGTAGGTTTTGTCGAATACGTTCTGATTACGGTCGGCCTGGAATCATCAATCTCCGAACTCATCAGAATCGGCTTCATCGAAAACAGGGAACCATGGTAAGAAAATCCATATTCCTCTCTTAGATACTTCCTTGCAAGATTTGCCATATAAGGAAATGCGCTCACAGGCTTAGCCGGGCAATCATTGCAATTACCAAGCGAAGCCGGACTGCAATATCCGCCGCTTTGTGCCTGACAGGCAAAGGTTGGGGTTGGATCATAGCTTGTCGTATGCGGGGTAAAGGTAACCGAAGTTAAGGAATGAAGTCCGGTCTTTCCAAATGGCATAATAGAGAAGAACGGACCATCCATTACCGTAAATCCATAGCCTTTCAGCTTTTCATTAACATCACAGAGAATAATCTCACATAACTCATATTTAATCTTAAACTTCTCGAGTCCGAGCATATCAAGAATCTGGTTCGTAGAAGCATATGTCGCATTTACAAGAAAACCTGTCTGAAGAGTTCTCCCATCCAAAAGGGAAAGCTCATAGGCATCTGCCAATCTGCCAATGCTTACAATATCCACTCCATACCAGATTTCCACATGAGGCAGTTTCTCCAGCTTTTCCAGGAAATAGTCTTTCAGAAGCATGGCATCATAGGTATATTCTCTCGTTAGAAAAGCGCCATCACACATACCACTCTGAAAGAATTTCTCCGGCTTTAATTCCTCACAGGGAATATTGGCAGCATCACAGAACTTCTTAAACTGTTCACCATTTGACCAGGAATACTCACTTGAGGTAGCATAGACCTTCTCGAACTCTTTATTAATACAAAAATCATAATCCTTATGAAAACGTTCAAAATAGCCGGCAGATTTCAGAGCAGTGGAAATAGACCGCGGATAATGATATCCCTGGTGTACTCTTGCCTGATTGATATACGTCGCTCTTCGAAAAGGCGTTAAATCCTTTTCAAGCACCAGAACGCTCTGTCCCTTACTGCCGCAAAACAGCGCAGAATATAAACCATATAACCCTGCACCGATAATAATCTTGTCATATTTTTTCATGTATTTCGTCCTTCTACAGCGCTTATTCCATAAGCGCACTCCAATATTGCTTTCTGATTCCATCCCATGAAAAACGCTTTACATTTCCGCTTCCCTTCTGAATCAGTTCTTCACGAAGCATAGAATCCGTGGAAAGCTTCTCCATGGCAGCAGCAACCGCCTCATAATCCTCCGGGTTTACCAGCATTGCCGCATCACCTACAACCTCCGGTAAGGAACTGATTCCCGAACAGATTACCGCTGTTTTAAGCTGCATCGCCTCTAATGGTGGAAAACCAAAGCCTTCAACCAAAGACAGGAACAGAAACACATTTGCGTCTGCAATCAGTTTATGCATCTCTTCATTGGAAGCAATATATCGGAAACATTCTATTTGCTCCTTTACTTCCGGTAAAAGCTCATACGCATCACAATCTGCAATGCCAATAATTTTTAATGGAAGCGGATTGCTGACTCTCTTAAAATATGCCTCATAGCTCCTTACAATCCCCTCTGCATTTTTATGCGGAAGCGTGGAAGTAATTGCCACAAAATAATCCTTTTTCTCATTTTTCACAGGACTAATCAGGTTACAGCCATTATGAATGACCTCAATTTTATCAGGATTCACATGTGTATAATCAAGAATATCCTGCTTGGAAGCCTGCGAAATCGTAATCACCTTATCACAATGCCTTATGGAAGCCTTCAATCTCCACATAATATAGAAATTTTCCAGTTTATTGAAGACCTCGGGATAATGCTTATCATAATAAAATGGAATCATATCATGAACAATGATATTCTCTTTTGTCAGATGAAGCATAGACGAAAAACCTCTTGGATATAAGATTTTGTCTGCCTTATATTTCTTTGCATAGACGGAAACAAGAAACAGCTCCCAGAAAATACAGAACAGCTTGTTAAGAGGATTATATCCCATGGATATAAACTCTACGCCATCGATAGCAAAATCCTTTGCATTATGCTCAGTTCCAAACACAAGGATACGTGTGTTTTTGATTTTTGTATCTGTTGTTCTCTCCTTCTCTGCAACGAGATTTCGTACCAGATTCAATGCAAGATTGTAAATACCGATGCTTTTACCGGCTCCCTTTACTAATTTAAAGCAGTCTATTATGAGTATCATGTCCTTGCTCCTATTTTCATTCTGCATGGAAAAAGCTATCATTTTCATGATAGCTTTATTGTTTATGGAATACATGAAATTATACTACAAATTCAGAAAGGATTCAATCATTGTCTGTTCACTCTTAACTATTTCCAAGCTTATCATCTTCCAGCATGTGAAGCAGGAACCATCCAATTCCTGTAAGTCCTGTCATGAATCCCATCATATAATTATCCTGCGGCATCAACTCACTATCAAGAACCGTATTCACTATCGTATTGCGAATATGTCTCATATAATGCTTCTGCTCATCATTTAAAGGGAATACATTCCGATATTCTCTCATTGCCCAATAATTACCGGCCATTCCATGACAGATGCTCAAGCCCTTTCTCTTGGAGCTTGTAAACAGTATCTTTGCAGCATTCTGAATGTCCTTCATGACTGTCTTATTATCATGGTACTCCTCTAATTGATATAGCTTAAGACGCGCCAGCATGATTCCTGCTGCTCCATGACACCATGAGTTCTCTGCTCTGTCTTTCTCCCAAATACATGTACTCTTCCAATTTCCACTTTCCTCAGAATAAAGAGTATACTCACCAGCCAGCAGTTCATCTATCATGTCTTTATATCGTGCTTCATGCGTATATTCCAGTAACGAAGCATACGCCAGAATAAACCCGCTGTTTCCATATGCCATTCCGGAAGCAGATTTATGCACCTCATCCTTATCCCAAAGTGTATCAGCGATTCGTTTGGCCAGCTCCAGATAATCCTGTTTTTTCATAACAGAATAAAGCTTCATCAGCATAATGACTGCTCCTGCATTTCCGGAAATGATATTATACTTCTGATCATATCTGTAGTTCTCCCTCAGTGCAGCCACATGCTTATCCGCGTATTCCAGAAGATACTTTTCCCCCAGAATATGATACAGAAGATAGAAGGAATAAATAACAGAGCCATCGCCGATCAGGATGCCTGTGCGCTTCTGCTTATCACGGCAGCCTTGATCCACGTATGCACACATCTTACGCAAAAGCACAGGAAAAATCTCTGTTTTCTCCAAAAGTCCCTGCCTAAGCATCAACGCAACATATACCACAATGCCACCGAGTCCATTATAAAAATCAAAGTCAACCGTTTCCATATGCCACGAGTCTTCTGCTTCCAAATGAAGCGTCATCCAGCCTATATCATTTCCACAGATAACAGCTTCCTCCTCTACCCTGTTATGAAGCAGATACAGAGCTCTTTCGATGGCATCCTCATCCACATCCCGGATTTCCTCACTCATTGGCAGTGTCTCATAATAATGATCCTGAGTCTTCTCAAACTCTGCCATTTCCATAGACAAGTGAATCATCCTAAGCTGTCTTCTCAAATCCCTGTTGCCAACCTTTTTGGTCTTCCTCATATAAGTGCCATACGGTGATTCCTGAAAAGCAGGTACCACTTCTCTTCCATTACACATAAATATAGGAATATCAAGCTGCATGATTGCTTTTATTTCCTCAAGTTCAAGCCCATTGTCTGCTTCCATCTGCTGCAACATGAGGAATCGCGCCTCTGTATTCCTCATTGCTTCCGGGCGCAGGGAATAAGCCAGATACATATGATACTGCTGCGTACTCTTAAGCATATATCGAATCCGACAATCCCAGAAAGGACTTATCTTTTCCTCTACATGTTCGCCTTCCCTCTGCAGCAGGCGATATGCCATCGTAAAACCGATACATACCTCCTTCATATATTCTTTCATCTGTGCCGGATTGCCATGACATGCCGGAAGACTTTTATCAAAATGATGTCTGCTGTCTTCATAATCGATATACATATTTGAGGTCTTAGCAGCCCTTATAACCGGAAGCATAATCTTCTCATGCGCATTTTTCTCGTCATTATGCCACATCGGAATTGGCAGAATTCCCGTTCCCAATACAGCTCCATTCATCTGATCCCTGATGACAGCCTCTGCCGTTTCCAAATCTATCTTTTCCTTTATCCCCGGAATGGTCTTAATACTAACGATAACCGGAAATTCATCCGCTGCTATAATGTTTTCTCTCTGAATATCCGTTACCTGAAGAAGATAGCATAGGAATAAATGGATTCCTACTCTTCGGTAATAACGCTGCAAACCTGCATCCTCTTTTGTAAGCCTGCATTGTAAATACTCTGTCCAGCCATAATCCTTCTTATCGATAATCTTATATTTATATGTACGGATTCCAAGCTTCTTCCCAAACCACTGATAAGTATTCTGATATATTACTTCCTTATCAAGACTGTATGGTTTATAAATAATCGTTACACCATTATCAAGTGTAAGGCATAACGCCTGTTTTCCTCCTGTATAACTATTTTTCCCCACAAAATTAAGACTCAGAATTTTCTCAAAATGCTTTCCTTCGCAAAGCTTCTGTTCAATCTGCTTTTTATCCTTACTAAGTCTTTTCCAAATGTTTCCTCCTTTCTCCCATGCGAACTGTAGTCTTGTGAGTATAATTCTTGTCATCTCACCATATTCTCTGCATAAATTCGTTACATACTGCCGGTCTCCGAGCATGCTTACACAATAATACTCATATTCCTCTTCCGGATTATTACCGGACAGCCTGTTGTTCTTTTTACACTCCTGCAACTCCTTAATACACACCTGCAATGGCACATCACGAATGCTTTTATAAAAATACTTATATGCATTTTCCCTGCAATTCACTACCTGTGGAAACTTGTCCCACTTGATTCCCTTGTATTGTAAGAAAATATGAATGATATGCTGATAGAATGGATAAAATATCTCGTCCTTTAACACATCTGCCTCTTCAGGTAATTTATCGAACTTATAATTCTGCATAAAAGTCAGAAATAATTTTACATCTAAGGCATACGGCCAATCTACGTTTGCATCACTTTTCATATCTTTCACTCTTTCTCATAAATACTATATCTACTTAGTGGGTATTTTTTACTTTATATATATGACTCAAAATAGTGTGTTCTGTCAAGTGGGTTTTTATATTTTCTTTATTTTTCATTCAATTTATACTATTCTGAAACCTGTTTTGGTAAAAAGAAAAAACTAAAAAAAGGAACCGTAGTTCCCTTTGCTATGAATGATTGACATTCAATAATTCATATATCGATTTTAGTAATGGAATCAACCTGTGTCGTTGCTCTTTGTCAAAAAGTGAAATCACATCTGTAAGCCCTTCTTCCTGACCTTCCTTCTCTGCATCCCCAAACATAACATAATCACAGCTTATCTCTAATACGCTTACAATACAGCATAAAGTCTCTGCTGAAAACTTTTTCCTTCCCTGCTCTATTTCATACAGAAATTTACTGGATATTCCGGCTTTTTCTGCAAGCCGATCCCTGGAATAACCTCTCTCCTTACGTATCGTCCGAATACGTTTCCCTGCTTCTTTACATATTGTATTGTCCATTCCCCTACCTCGATTTCTTTTTCCTATATTACCTATAGTTCTAAATTTAAGAATATCTTATTTTTCTTCCTACCAAGGTATTTGTGAGCGAACAAGTCTAATTTCGTCATGAACGTATAATTTTAGATTAATTTTTCACTTCACACAATCATTTCTACACTTTACGACATGTTTTCTCTATCTTTCTGAATTCATACTACACTGAATCAAGTGGAGGTGGATTCTTATGCGTGCAATAGCAAACTATCTTGATACGGTTCCTGAATTAAGTACATCTGATAAAGCAAAGCTGAATTACTTTTTCTCCTGTATTATTTATGAAGGAAGTAAAATCGTATTATTTCTCATATTCTTCACAGTCACACAACGATTAAAAGGATTTCTGTATTCTATGATTATCCTCCTGCCTCTTCGCATCATTTCAGGTGGTATACACTTTAAGCATTATTTATCCTGCCTGGCATTTTCTTTTGGATATTTTTATCTTGTCATTGTACCTTTAGGAAATGTTATGCCTACTTTCGAAATGAGTTTACTTATATTATTCGCCTGTATATTCATCAATTGTCTTGTTGGTCCGGTTGTATCTGACTCAAGACCGGCATTAGACCCTGAAAGGATCAAACGTGGAAGACTTCATATCTTTATAGCAACTGTCTATGACACACTACTGACAGCGCTCTTCTTTGAATCTCCACTTGCTCCGATTGGCTTTTGGACTATTG